>CACXDT010000314.1 GCA_902766405.1 Oscillospiraceae bacterium | reverse complement strand
CACAATACGACTCGCTTTGCTCGCATGCATAAGTTCGCTTAGCCAAATCAAAGATTTGGAAGCTCACTTAAGTATTTCTGCGAAAAACTGCCATCATCAGACCCTACGCCCAAATTTTCTCAGGATTCGCTCTCGCCGAATTATGCGGTATTGCCCTTGCTTTTAAAAGGCACTGAAAAAGCCTGACCTGCTCCTGTAGATCTGACTTTTTCAGTGCTCTTTCTTTTGCTGGGTTTCCGGGCTGGTATGCCGTAAGAGATTTGCCTGTATTTTTCTTTTCATGGATTTGAAACAAAAAATTGATGTCGTCCAGTGTTCACACCGGGGCGTTCGATTCTAATTCAAATTCCTTCCATGTACAAAATATCCCGACCCCAAATGGGATCGGGATATTTTGTCTAACCTTTACACTAAAGATGCCGGAAAAACCGCTTCCAAACAACAGTGCTATTCTCTATATGTAGCTTTTTATATGCTCGATGAGCTCAAAGAAATTAGTGCACGGCGCTTTTTGCGAAGGAGGTAGATCAGAGGGAAAAGACCCCATCAGATTCTTGGAATGCTTTATTGCGTCATCAAGATGTGATGACAGGGTCTGATAAATATGATCATCATTTTTTTCATAACGCCGCTCGATGTGCTCAGATAGTTTTTCTCGGTATTCCTCACGGGAAATGTCTGATTGAAGATACACATAATGCAAAAGAAACCATAATTCTATGCATTGATTAGACCAAATCGCATGAAACTGCAAATCCCGATTTTCTTCTGCGTAACGTTTATTCAACGCGACACAACGATTAACAGTGTTATCAAATGCATCTGCGGGAAAATCATCTTTGTCATAAATAATCCATACATGCTGAAACCCATCAGAATCATTCTTCTGATACTCTTCTGCTCTTTTTAACAGATTAAGTGTACAGCTACCATCACCAATAACACATAATTGCTGTCGCGCATTTTCTCCAACGCACTGACAAACCCGGTCAATCATACCATAAAGATAATTCGGTTCTGTTTTTGTCCCCTCCGAGACAAACAGATGACGCTCGGGGAGAATACGTCGAGGCCGCATAGAACGTTCCAGACCGTGCGCTATTCGATATTTTTGGCTCTGAAGCTCATGCCGCTTTGGATTAATCGACATTAGGATCCCCCCAAGCAATTATTCTCTTTAAATAGGGATCTGCGCCATAGCGCCCTGCCAGATACTGCCGATCATAGGCTGCGGTATTTTTAACGTGATTCCCATTCTCATCCTGAATATCATAGAGACTCCAAAGCTCGCTTGCACTATCCTTATTTGTTGCAGCGAACCAAATCTCATCTCTCCTCAAAAGGTCATTTTTCATTATAGATATGTCATGACAGGTAAAAACCAGCTGTGCATGTTTTTTATTAATCCTTGGATCAGAATAGATATCAATTAAAAACCTAAGCAAATGTGGGTGTAGTTTTGCATCGAACTCATCAAAAATGGCTAATCCGCCACAAGCTATTGAATAGACAATTCCCGGAAGCGCACTAACAATTTTTATTGTTCCTTCGGATTCATGCATTAAATCAAGATTGTAATGTTTCCCGTTAACAGTATGAGTGGTGACAATACTATACTCCTTTTCGTCACCCGATTTAGAGTTTTCTTTAACAGTGTAATCGGAAATTGGGATATCCATAGATTCAAGAAGGGAGAGGAAAATAGGTTTGGCCTCAGGATCGTTCATCGTCTCAGAAAACCTATGATCACTATCTGCAATCGCGAAGTTTTCTATAAAGCAGTTCTGAAACCATTTTACCGCCTCATTAATTTCAGGGAAGTTATAGTTTATAGCCAAGAAAGATAGATATGGAATTATCGGACTTATCTTCTCCTTATTCGCCTTTTTTATTGCAGTTCCAAGATCAATAATATCAACATTTCTATCAAATAAAAGGACTGATCTACGTCGAGTGCAGGGAGTCTTAATATAGCTCAATGACTCTTTCTCTATTGTATTGTTAAGAATTGAAAGGTGATAGTCATATTGCGCATGATCCGTCCGAAATGTAATCTCAAACTCTGTTGGGCAAGTCCTTGAATAATCATCAAACATGAAAGGAGAATAACTTTTTAGAATCATTCCAAACGGGTTTCCTTCTCCTGTACTCCTGTATATTGGAGATACTACACGAGAAATAAGGTAGGCTAAAGCATTAATTGCGTTTGATTTACCACCAGCGTTTGGTCCGAATATAACGGCAATTGGTAAAATGTGGTCAAAGTTGTTACCGGGTGGAGGCAGTAAAGAATCTGAAAACTCCTCAATATTAGCGGCCTCCATGTCGAGAATAGTCTCATCTCGGTAGGATTTAAAATTTCTAAATTTAAATTGACAAAGCATATAAAGCCCTCCTTTTAATAATTTTAATTGGCATTTTCGGAAAACTTCTTTCTAATTATACCACTTAAATTGAAGAATACAATAGTTTTCCCCTGCTTTTTTATTTTTTAATCATAACAATTTGAGGAGTTTTATATTTCACCATTTCTTCTTATTTTTTCCCTTCATCTCCTGCACCTGCTCAAATAACTCGCGGTCAATGATCGGCTCGTGTGCGTTTTTGATCAGATACATGGCCAGTTCGCCATTGTTCTTCTCCTGTTTTCCTGTCAAAATATTCGGTGTATATGTTTTCTGCATCAAAACCTGCCCAATGTACTTTTCATTGCTCAGCATCCGGTCAATGGTCGAGGTGCTCCATTCCGCTTTTCCAGTCACCGTCTTGACACCGTTTTCCTCCAAGTATCGCTTGATCTTCCGGACGCCGTTTCCTTGTAAATACAAGTTGAAAATCTGTCTCACGATTGCAGCTTCCTCCGGTACGATCTGTAGAACTCCGTCCTTTCCCTTGGTATATCCGAGAAATTGCGTGTGATTCAGGACGGTCTTCCCGCTTCGCATCCGCTGGCGGATACCAAATTTGATGTTGTCACTGAGCGCTTGGCTTTCTGCCTGGCTGAAAGCCGCATATGTGTCCAGAATGATATTGTCTGCTGTCATTGTGTTAATGCCTCCTGTTTCAAAATATACATCTATCCCCATTTCT
>CACXDT010000313.1 GCA_902766405.1 Oscillospiraceae bacterium | reverse complement strand
GGCTACAAGTACACAGACTTTGCGCCGAGCCCTGAGGAATTCCAGCGGGAGGCGAAAAAACGCATTGATGAAATCTACATGTACGACGTGCTGCGGGCCGACCGCTGCATCTCGGTCAATTCCCTGGAGGCCCGCGTTCCCTTTGGCGACCTGGAATTTGTAAAATACGTCATGTCTATCGATCCAAAGCGCAAGGTAAACACCTATGGTATGGGCAAATATCTGCTGCGTCATGCCTTTGAAAAGGATCATCTGCTGCCCGACGAAATCCTGTGGCGGCAGAAGGCGGCCTTCTCCGACGCGGTAGGTCACTCGATGGTGGACGATCTGAAGGCCTGGGCCAACAGCCTGTACACCGACGAAGAATTTGAGCGGAAACGGATGAACTATGTCTATGGCCGGCCCTTCACCAAGGAGAGCCTGCTGTACCGCGAGATTTTCGAGAAATACTATCCCTCTCAGGCGGAGATGATCACGGATTTCTGGATGCCAAACAGGAGCTGGCCCGGCTGCGACGTGAACGACCCCTCGGCCCGCGTGCTCAAAAACTACGGTGCAAGCGGCACATAAGCAAATACACAGGTGAACAACATGCATGAATATTATGTAAACCCGCTATGTACCCGGTATGCCGGGGAGGAGATGCAGAAGATATTTTCAGATGACAGGAAGTTCTCCACCTGGCGCAGATTGTGGCTGGCACTGGCGGAAAGCGAGCGGGAGCTTGGCATCCCCATCACCGAGGAGCAGTTGGAGGAAATGCGTCTCCACCAGCATGATATTGATTATGAACTGGCCGCGAGAAAGGAAACGGAGCTGCGCCATGATGTCATGGCACATGTCCACACTTTTGCAGCCTGCTGCCCGAAGGCCGCGCCGATCATTCATCTGGGTGCCACCTCCTGCTATGTGGGGGATAACACAGATGTAATCAACATGCGCGATGGGCTGCTGCTGATCCGCCGCAAGCTGTTGGGGACGATGGCTGCGCTGGCTGACTTTGCACAGAAAAACAAAGATCTGCCGACTCTCGCCTTCACACATTTTCAGGCGGCGCAGCCGACGACGGTTGGAAAGCGCGCCTGTCTTTGGATACAGGATCTGGAAATGGATCTGGAACAGACGGATTTCGCATTGAGCAGACTGAAGCTGCTGGGCTGTAAAGGCACGACCGGAACAGCGGCCAGTTTTCTGGCGCTGTTTGACGGAGATGCAGATAAGGTCCGTCGTTTGGAACAGCGGATCGCGGAGAAGATGGATTTTTCCTCCTGCCAGCGTGTGAGCGGTCAGACCTATTCCCGCAAGCAGGACTTTTCTGTCTTGCAGGTGCTCAGCGGGATCGCACAGAGCGCATCCAAGTTTGCCGGAGACATCCGTCTGCTCAGCCATCTCAAGGAAGTAGAAGAACCTTTTGAAAGTGAACAGATCGGCTCTTCCGCCATGGCCTATAAGCGCAATCCCATGCGCAGTGAAAGGATCGCATCTCTGGCTCGCTATGTGATCTGCGATTTGCAGAACGCAGCATTTACCGCAGCTTCCCAATGGCTGGAACGCAGTCTGGATGATTCGGCTAACCGACGAATCGCTGTCCCGGAGGCGTTTCTGACCTGCGACGGGATCCTGACGCTGTACCAAAACATCGTTTCGGGCCTGCGGCTGTTCCCTGCGGTGATGGAAAAGCATCTGGCGGAGGAGCTTCCGTTTCTCGCCACCGAGAACATTCTGATGTATTGCGTCAAGGTTAAGGGCGGAGATCGGCAACAGCTTCATGAGCAGATCCGCCGCCACGCCATCGGCGCGGCAGAGGAGGTGAAGCTTTACGGAAAAGAAAACGATCTGCTGCGCCGTCTGGCAGAAGACCCTGTGTTTGATCTGAATGAGCAAGAATTGAATGCGCTGACCGATCCCGCAGGCTTTACCGGCTTGGCCGGAGAACAATGTGATCAGTATCTTAAGGAAGAAATCCTGCCCCTGCTGGCAGCAAACCGCCACATCATCCAGAAGGCGGAGGACATCCGGGTATAACGAAAGAAGGAAAAGAGCATGCTGACTTCTATTGTGGGAACAAACTGGGGCGATGAGGGCAAGGGCCGCATGGTCGATCTGCTCAGCGAATCCTATGACGTTGTTGTCAGATACCAGGGCGGTAACAACGCAGGCCATACCGTAGTGAACGAATACGGAAAAACGGTGCTGAATCTTCTCCCCTCCGGGATTCTTCGCCCCGGCACCGCCAATGTGCTGGGGCCGGGGATGGTGGTTGATCTGGAACACCTGAGCCGGGAGACGCAATCGCTGAAAAAACGCGGTGTGGAAATCACGCCGGAGCATCTGATTCTCAGTTCCCGGGCGACCATCTGTCTGCCGTATCATCGGTTGCTGGACGTACTGGAGGAAGAGCGGCTCGGCAGTAAGAAGTTCGGTTCGACACGCCGCGGAATTTCCCCTGTTTATGCCGATAAATATATGAAGAAAACCCTGCGGCTGGGCGATCTTCTGTATCCGTCCTCTCTGCGCGAAAAGGTTGAGGATCTGGTGGAGTGGAAAAACCTCACCGTCGAAAAGGGATATGGTGCTGCGCCAATCAAGGCTGACGAACTGATGGACTGGCTGACTGCCTACGGGATGCCGTTTGTCTCCTTTATAAAGGATACCAGTCTATACCTGCAGGAAGCGATCCGCGCCGGGAAATCCATTCTGTTTGAGGCCCAGCTCGGCGCTTTGCGGGATATTGACTACGGCATTTATCCGTATACCTCCGCCTCGTCGACGCTGGCGTCCTACGCACCGCTGGGGGCAGGGGTTCCTTTCGCCCGGCTTGACCAAGTCATCGGGATCACGAAGGCCTATTCCAGCTGCGTCGGCGAAGGCCCCTTCCCCTGCGAGCTCTTAGGGGAAGAGGGAACCAAGCTCCGTGAAGCGGGAGCGGAATACGGTGCCGCGACCGGTCGGCCACGGAGGGTCGGCGGCTTTGACGTGGTCGCCTCCCGTTACGGGACATGGATGCAGGGCTGCACAGCCATCGCGCTGACAAAGCTGGACGTGCTCTCTTATCTGGATAAGATCCCTGTCTGCGTGGCATACGAAATCATGGGCATGCGCTGCAAGCGCTTCCCCACCAGTATCGACGATCTGATGGCGGCGAAGCCGATTTATGAATATCTACCCGGATTCCATTGCGACATTCGTCATTGTCGTACAATAGAAGAGCTTCCCAAAGAGGCGATCGATTACATTCATTTTATTGAGGCCGCTGTGGGTTGTCCCATTCGCTATATTTCTGTCGGGGCAGGCCGCGAAGAATTTATCCGTGTACCGTAAGGTAAGCGGGATAATCCGAACCCGCCAAAACGGCGATCTTTCGGCGCTTTTGGGCTTGTCGTCATTGACTTGCGGAAAGCAAG
>CACXDT010000312.1 GCA_902766405.1 Oscillospiraceae bacterium | reverse complement strand
GTAATCGTTCCGAGCGAGGAGTGATTATGTGGGTAAGCACCGGGACTGGACCGAGATTGAGAAAGACTATCTCGAAAGCGGCCTGAGCCTATCGCAGCTCGCGAAGAAGTACGGTGTTTCCATCAGCACGCTGAAGAAGACCGCAGCCCGTCAGGGGTGGGCAAAGAAGCGTTCCGGCAGCGAGCAGAAGGCTGAGCGAGTAGAAACGGCCCTCGCAGAACTGGAACCGGAACAAATGGAACCGGAAAAGGGAACCACGGGGACCGAGATTAAAGTAAACGACCGGGAGACCGACAGCCGGAAGTTCGCCCGGATTGTGGACGGGATGCTTGACCGGGTGCAGGATGCAATCTGCATGGTCAATCCGTCGGACGCGGCGAGTATCAAGCTGCTGACGGCTGCCCTGAAGGACCTTCGCAGCCTGAAGGGACTGGACAAGACAGACCTTGACCGGGAAGAGCAGCGGGCCCGCATTGCCAAGCTGCGCAGCGACACGCGCATTATCGAGGCACCGGAGAGCCAGGGTGTTATCGTGGAATTCGTGGACACCTATGGAGCGGAAGAATGAACAGGCTGACACTGCCGGCACCGTCCCCCAAACAGCGGCTCTTCCTGGAGGACAAGCACAAGTACATCTGCTTCGGCGGCGCGCGCGGCGGCGGAAAGAGCTGGAGCGTGCGTGTGAAGGCCGTACTGCTGTGCCTGAACTATCCAGGCATCATCTGCTGCATCATCCGTAAGACCTACCCGGAACTGCGGGAGAACCACATCAAGCAGCTGCGCCAAATGCTGCGCTGCGACAGCAGTGACAGGATTGCCAGGTACAACGACAGCGAGAAGAAGATCACCTTCCCCAACGGCTCGACGATCCTGTTCCGATATCTCGAGAACGAGGCCGACGAGGGCCGGTTCCAGGGCACAGAAATAGACGTTCTGTTCCTGGACGAGGCCACACAGCACCCGGAACAGCGCTGGGACATCCTGAAAGCCTGCGTCCGCGGCGTCAACCAGTTCCCGAAGCGGATCTATCTCACCTGCAACCCCGGCGGCGAAGGCCACGGCTGGGTAAAGCGGCTGTTCATCGACCGCCACTTCAAGGACACCGAAAAGCCGGAGGAATACACCTTCATCCAATCGCTTGTGACGGACAACAAGGCGCTTATGAAGGAGCAGCCGGAATACCTTGACCAACTCATGGCGCTGCCAACAAAACGCCGTGAAGCGTGGCTGTACGGGCGCTGGGATATCTTCGAGGGGCAATTCTTTGAGGACTTCCGCACTGAACCTGATATGGTCATGGCCGAGGAGGCCGGCTGCACCATGACAAAGGAGGAACTGCTTCACGCGCACCGATGGACGCACGTCATAGAGCCGTTTGCCATCCCGGCAGGCTGGAAGATTTACCGCTCCTTCGACTGGGGCTATCATCGGCCGTTTTCTTGCGGATGGTGGGCCGTGGACTATGACGGTGTGGTGTACCGAATTCTGGAGATGTACGGATGCACGGAGACGCCGAACGAGGGATTGAAGCTGACCCCGCCTGTCGTTTTCGCCGAGATCGCCCGTACAGAGCGGGAACACCCTTGGCTCAAGGGCAAGACCATCCGCGGCATTGCAGACCCGGCTATCTGGGATGCGGAGCAGGGCGAGAGCATAGCGGAGACGGCAGCCAAGCACGGCGTTTTCTTCGACAAAGGCGATCACGAGCGGATCCCTGGCTGGATTCAAGTGCATTACCGCTTCCAGTTCGATGAAAACGGCTATCCGATGCTGTATGTGTTCGCCAACTGCAAAGCGTTTATACGCACCATTCCCCTTTTGCAGTACGACGATCACAAGGCCGAGGATCTGGACACAGACGGCGAGGACCATGTAGCCGACGAGACGAGATACTTCCTCATGAGCCGGCCGATCAAGCCGAAGGTGGCACCGCCGCCGAGCAAATACAGGCAGAGCGCAATGTATCAGTATCTGGATATCGACGAGGCAGATGTTATGCCGCCGCAGACAATTCGTAGAATGGAGATTATCAACCATGCCGATGATTGACAGCAAAAGAAAGCTGGCCCGCGATGGGGCTGCCCTGACCGGCGACAGCTTCGACAGCTTCAATGCCGGGAATATGGCCGTAGCGCAGAGCCTGGACATGAGCGCGGTTCCCTATGACAGCACGGCGCCCGGCAACATAGAGCCGTTCCAGCGGCAGCCGATCAGTCGTCCAGAGATCCAAGAGGCATATCAAACCCTGCTGCGCTACAAATCGACCAAGGCCAACCTCGAGCGGAGGATCATTGACAATCAGCAATGGTACAAGCTCCGCCAGTGGGAGTGCATGAGGACGACGCAAAAAGACCGCCAGCAGGTCGAACAGGTCGAACCGGTGAGCGCGTGGCTGCTCAACAGCATTGCCAACAAGCACGCTGACGCCATGGATAACTTCCCGGCGGCGAACATCCTGCCGCGCGAGGAGGGCGACAAGCAGGAGGCGAAAATGCTGTCCTCCATCCTGCCCGTCGTGCTGGATCAGTGCGAGTTTGAGGACACCTATTCGCAGGTGCTGGACGACAAGATCGAGAGCGGCACCGGCGTCTACGGCGTCTTTTGGGACGCCAGCAAGCACAACGGCCTCGGCGATATCGACATTACCTGTGTGGATCTGCTCAATCTGTTTTGGGAGAGCGGGATCACCGACATTCAGCAGAGCCGCAACGTGTTCTACGTCACCCTACAGGACAACGATATCATTGAAGACGACTACCCGCAGCTGAAGAATAAGCTGACAAACCCGACGATCAACGTCTCGCGGTACATCTACGACGATACCATCGACACCAACGAAAAGAGCGCTGTCGTCGATTGGTACTACAAAAAGCGCGGCGCGGACGGTAAGACGGTCCTGCATTACTGCAAATTCATTGCCGGGCAGGACGAGCCCCTCTTCGCCACGGAGAACGATCCTGAGTACATGGACCGCGGTTGGTACGACCACGGCCTTTACCCCTTCGTGTTCGACCGCCTGATGCGCTGCAAGGGCACGCCGACGGGATTCGGCTTTATCGACATCGGAAAGAGCGTGCAGGAGTACATAGACCGCGGCGATCAGGCAATTCTTCAAAATATGCTGTTCAATGCGCGGCCGCGTCACTTCATCCGCACAGACGGCGGCGTGAACGAGGCCGAATTTGCCGACGTGACCAAGGATTTCATCCATGTTGACGGGAACATGGGCAAGGACAGCATCATGCCCGTGCAGCCGAACCCGCTCAATCAGCTGTTCGTGACGATCCTCACCAACAAGATTACCGAGCTGAAAGAGACCACCGGAAACCGGGATGTTTCCACCGGCGGCACCACCGGCGGCGTGACAGCAGCCTCGGCCATTGCGGCCATGCAGGAGGCCGGGAGCAAACTGTCGCGCGACAACAACAAGGGCAGTTACCGGGCCTTCCGAAAGGTGATGCTGATCTGCATTGAGCTTGTCCGGCAGTTCTACGACGTGCCGCGTTACTTCCGGATCCTCGGGCAAGATGGAATGGAGCAGTTTGTTTCATATTCCAACACGGGGATTCTCCCGCAGCCGCAGGGCCAGCTTGTCAACGGCGTGCCGATGGAAATGGGCGTGGAAGTGGGCTACCGTCTTCCACTCTTCGATATCGAGGTCACAGCCGAAAAGCAGAGCCCCTATACCAAGATGGCGCAGAACGAGCTTGCCCTACAGTTTTATTCCGGCGGCTTTTTCGCCCCCGAGAACGCGGACGCTTCCCTCGCGTGCCTCGACATGATGGACTTTGACCGTAAGGATTTCGTCATGCAGAAGATCCAGATGAACGGCACGCTGTATCAGCGCATGATGCAGGCGCAGCAGATGGCCTTGCAGCTCGCGGCCTATGTGGATCAGAAGGAAGGCACGCAGCTCGCGCCCGCCGTTATGACGCAGCTTGGAGCTGGCGGCCAGACCGTGCCGGGGAATCCGCTGCCGGGCAAGGCAGCCGCGCAGGGCATGAACGCGCTCGGCGGCAGCGCAGCCAAGGAGAGCAGCGTTACCCGCAAGGCCCGCACGCAGGCCGCACAGGCAACGAGCCCGAGGTAAACAGCCATGATTAAGGCAAAGTTTGAGATATCCGGGGATGCCCTGATACTGGACATGAAGGGGCACGCCTCTTTCGCGGAGATGGGGAAAGACCCGGTATGCGCCGGCGCTTCCATCCTCGCTATGACCGTGGCACAGTGCGTGCGGAATATGTGCGACGAGGGGAAGCTCCTGAAAGCCCCCACGATCCGCATAAAGAACGGGCGCGTGCTGGTGGTATGCAAGCCGAGAGCCGAGCACTACACCGAGGCGCTGCACCTGTTCTATATCGGGGAGACCGGAATGCACCTGCTATCCGCGAGCTATCCCGACCACGTCAGCCTGATACCGTTTGCCATGCCCGATAAGGGCTGAACATAGCAAAGGCGTCGTCCACCTTACGGACAGGTTACGAGCTTCGCCCACTCCGACGGGCAGGAGGTACCCATGCGTAAAGCAACACTCGCTCCAATCTTCAACTTCATCCAGCTCTTCGCCGAAGGCGGCGGGGCTCCGGCAGGTGGAGAGGGGGCAGCGGCACCGGCAGCAGCAGGGCCGCAGCAGGGCGTAAAAGGCAATCCGCTTGCCGATGTACAGTACGGGAAGCAGGATAGCGCTCCCGCCGCCGGGGAGAAAACCAGCGCAGAGGAACGCAATTCACGTTTCGAGGAGCTCATCAAGGGAGAGTACAAGGACCTCTACGACGCGCGTGTTCAGGACACGATCCAGAAGCGCCTGAAGGGCAACGAGGCGACCGTACAGAAGTACAACGCCCTCGCCCCCGTGCTCGACCTTCTCGCCGGGAAGTACGGCGTGCAGGCCGATGATATCGAAGGGCTTTCCAAAGCGATTGAAGAGGACGAGGCCTTCTATGAGGATGAAGCACTCGAAAAGGGCCTGACTGTACAGCAGGTCAAAGAGATGCGGAAGATGCAGCGTGAGAACGAAGCGCTCAAGAAGCAGATGGAGGAAAGCAAAAACAGGCAGCAGGCCGACCAGACAGTTGCCGCCTGGATGCAGTCAGCCGAAAGCCTGAAGCAGATTTACCCCAACTTCGATCTGAACGCAGAGTTGCAGAACGAGCAGTTCCGGCGTCTCCTGCAAGCGAATATCCCGCTTCAGACCGCGTTTGAAGTCATTCACAAGGATGAGATCATCCCCGCAGCCATGCAGTTCACGGCAAAGCAGGTGGAGGCCAAGGTTGCCAACAATGTCAGAGCCGGACAGAAACGCCCCGCAGAGGGCGCGGCAGGCGGGCGCAGCGCGGTTCAGGTGAAGAGCGATCCGAGTAAGTTTACCAAGGCGGACATGGACGAAATTGCCCGCCGGGTAGCGAGAGGAGAGCGAATCGTACTCTGATTGCGTGCTCCTCTCGGCCACAACACTATGAGAGGAGAAAAACAATGATTAAATTCCTGATTTTCCTTGCGCTGTTTGTCGTTCTCCTGACCGCCACCGTCCTGAAGGGGCGCGGCTACATCGGGGACTTCATTCAGCTGTTCGCCGTTCAGACCACTCTTCTGAACAGCACCAACAACGACCTGTCGCCGGAAATGAAGACGTTCTACGACAAGAACCTTCTGTACGCGGCGCAGGCACAGCTTGTACATCACCAATTCGGCCAGAAGCGGCCTATTCCGAAAAACGGCGGTAAAACCATTGAGTTCCGCAAGTTCACGCCGCTTGCCAAGGCCCTGACGCCTCTGACCGAAGGCGTCACCCCGGCGGGCAACCAGCTCGACGTGACGGCGATCACCGCCACTGTGGCGCAGTACGGCGACTTCATCGCCCTGTCTGACGTGCTGGAACTGACTGCCATCGACAACGTGCTGCTGGAGACCACGCGCCTCCTCGGCGATCAGGCGGGCCTTACGATGGATACCGTCGTGAGAAACGTCCTTGCGGCCGGCACCAACGTCATGTACGCCCCAAAGCTCAGCGCAGGCCCCGGCAGCACCGAGACCGCTGTCACTTCCCGCGCCAACCTTAACGCCACCGCCATCTTGACGGTCGATCTGGTGCAGCAGGTCGTGGCGAAGCTCCGCGCCGTCAACGCGCCGAGGATCAACGGCAGCTATGTCGCCATCATCCACCCCTACGCCGAGTACGACATCATGCGCGATCCCGAGTGGATCGACCCGCACAAGTACAAGGACACCACGAACCTGTACGAAGGCGAGATCGGCATGATTTCCGGCGTGCGCTTTGTGGAGAGCACTGAGGCGAAGATCTGGCGCGGCACCGGCTGCCCGTCCAACCTGTCCGTCTTCGGAACGCTGTTCTTCGGCGAGAACGCCTACGGCGTCACCGATGTGGAGGGCGGCGGCCTTCAGACCATCGTGAAGCAGAAGGGCTCTGCCGGTACTGCTGACCCGCTGGATCAGCGCAGCTCTGTTGGCTGGAAGGCCATCGAGACCGCTGAAATCCTCATGCAGCCGTACATGATCCGCGTGGAGCATTGCTCCAGCCGCTGGTCCGCGACCGTAGAGGCCAACTAAGCCACAAGGGGGAGGGGAGTTTCCCCTCTCCCGTTTCTGATTTTATCAACAAAGGAGGATTCACCAAATGGCGAACACCAAGAAGGAAGACACCGCGCCTGAAACAAAGGGGCAGGAAGAAGAGCTCACCGAGGAAGAAAAGCTGTGGGGCAAGATGGTCAAGATCAGGCTCCCGATTGTACCCGGACAGTCAAAGCAGGAGGCGCTTTTTGTCGGCGTCAATACCCGGACATGGGTAATCCCTCGCGGCGTCGAGACGGAAGTCCCCGAGTGCGTGGTCGAAGTGATTGGGCACATGGAGGAAGCCATGATCGAGGCCGCGCAGTATCAGGAGGCCCACGCGAAGGGCTGAGAACAGGGAGCGTTCCATGCGCTCCCTATTCTCAAACAGGAGGAAAGAGCTATGACGATTCATGACGCGATTGCAGAGGTTGATACCCTGAAACCGAATATGTTCGGTGAGAAAGAGAAAATCAAGTGGCTGTCCCGCCTGGAAACGAGGATTTATCAGGAGATCATCTGCACCCACGAATACAACGAGGGCGAGGAAGAGATCAGCTTCAACGGCTACACCGATGGCGACGGAGAGAAGACGCTGCTTGTCGGCCAGCCGTACGACGAAATGTATATACGCTGGCTGGAAGCGCAGATCGACTATGCCAACATGGAGTATGACAGCTTCAACAATTCAAACGGCGTGTTTGAATCAATCTTCTCATCCTTCCGCAATGCCTATAACCAGAGCCATATGCCGAAGGGCGCGAGAAAGATTTTTTACTGAGGTGCGCTATGGCTTACTATCCCAAACTGACCCAGCGGGCGACGTCCCGGCAGATCGTGGACACGTTCGCCGGCTATAATCACAATCTGAAAATCCGCGACGGCGAGTTCTACGACACCAAGAACATGACGACGCAGTATTACCCGATGCTGGCTAACAGAGCCAAGCGCGGGCGGCTCGACCGGTCGTTTACCAAGCTGCAGGCGATCATAGCCAAAGACGCCCTGTATTGGGTAGACAACGGTACCCTTTACGCGAACGGATACGCGACCGGGCTGACAGGCCTGCAGACCCAGCGAGAGACGCAGCTTGTCAGCATGGGCGCGTATATCTGCATCTTCCCGGATAAGAAATACATCAATACGCAGGATCTGACCGACTACGGCAGCATGGGCGCCGAGTGGAACTACACCGGCACCGTCACCTACACCATGTGCCACCAGGACGGCAGCTATTACACGGACGTGACAAAGAGCGCAGACGCGCCGGAGAACCCCGCCAACGGCGCGATCTGGATTGATATAACCGACAACGCTGTGCGCGAGTACAGCGTGTACACGGAGACGTGGACGGTCCTGGAGACGGTATATACCAGGCTGGACTTCCTCACCATGGGGCAGCTGCCGACGGCCTTCAAGGAATACGACGGTGTGAACATCTCCGGCGCGTACTTTGACGATCTCAACGGCTCGAAGATCATCTATGCCGTGGGCGGCGATCCCACGACGAGCTATGATTATCTGGTACTGATCGGCATTCAGGAAGAGCAGTACACACAGACCGGGGCGGAGATCCACGTCTCCCGGAAAGTCCCGGACATGGACTTCGTATGCGAGGCTCAAAACCGGCTGTGGGGCTGCTTCTACGGCAACGACGGCACACAGAACATCAACGAGGTATACTGCTGCGCCCTGGGCGACTTCCGCAACTGGGAGCAGTATCTGGGCGTCAGCACGGACAGCTGGCGCGCCTCGCGCGGCTCAGACGGCCCGTGGACAGGCTGCATCAACTACCTGGGCACGCCCACCTTCTTCAAGGAAAACGTGATACACCCTGTATCGGTATCGTCCGTGGGCGCACATCAGATCGGCGATATCCCCGCGCGCGGCGTGCAGCAGGGCTCGCACAGGAGCCTGGCCATTGTCAACGAGACGCTGTACTACAAAAGCCGCACGGGCGTCGTGGCCTATCAGGGCGGCATGCCGGCCGACGTGTCGCAGGCGCTGGGCGAAGATCGGTACTACAGGGCCGCGGCAGGCGTATTCGGGCAGCGGTACTACATCAGCATGCAGGACGCCTACAACGCCTGGCATCTGTTCGTGTTCGACGCAGGAAAGGGCCTTTGGATGCACGAGGACGAGACTTGTGCCGAATGCTTCGCCCAGGTCGGAGACGAGCTGTACGCGCTGGTAGACAACGGTATCACCGCCATCAACGGCACGGAGGGCGAGCTCGAAAGAGACGTCACGTGGGGCTGTACCACGGGCCTGCTGACCTATGAATACCCGGACAAGAAGTATCTGTCCCGCTTCAACATCCGCGTGAACATGGAGCGCGAGAGCGGCTTCCAGATGTTTATCGAGTACGACAGCTGCGGCGTGTGGAACTATGCGGGAGATTTCCACCTGCCAAACACCGGCACCGTGACAATTCCTGTACGGCCGCGGCGCTGCGACCACCTGCGCCTCATGTTCGTGGGGCACGGGAATATCCGTATGTACTCTATCGCGAGAATCCTTGAAAAAGGAAGTGACGTATAGTGCCCTTCTCCTTCGCTGAGAAACCGCCGATCGTAACCGGCCAGAGTAAAAAAGACATAGAGAATCTCCGCGATTACCTGTTCCGCATGGCGCAGAGCCTCAGCGAAGCGGCGGGCGCGAGTGCGGCGACCGATAATGCCGGCGTGTCTATCTCTTACCAGAAAAATGGCACGCAGGTGCTTAAGCCGGGCGGCTCCGGCGGCGCAAGTGACAAAGACATCGCCGCTGTGCGTAAGAACGCGCAGGAGCTGCGCAGCCTGATCATCAAAAGTGCGCGCGAACTTCAGCGCCAGATCGACAATATCGAGAACAACACCTTCTACATCAAGTACGCCGACGATTTCGCTGGGGACTACCCGGCGACGATGTACAACGTGCCGACGGAGAGCACCTACTACATGGGCGTGTGCTCCTCCACGGCAGCCACCGCACCGACAGACCCCAGCGTATATAGCTGGAGCAGAATCAAAGGCGACGGCGGCACCGGCCTTAACAGTGCGACCTTATTTCTGTACCGCCGCGCAGAGAACCCGCCGCCGAAGCCGAGAACGGACCTGACCTATACCTTTGCGTCCGGGCGGCTGGATCTCGGCCCTGCAAGCGTGACCGGCCACAAGCTGGTGGATGCGGACGCGAGCGCGAGCGGCCACAAATTGACGCTGCACAGCGCAGAGGTTGAGAAGCACAATGTGTCTGTCACCGGCTGGACGCAGGAGATCCCGGACAGTGACGGGCGGCCCTGCTGGGTGATCACGGCGACGGCCATCGCCACTACCGCAACGGACGTGATCGCGCCATCGGAGTGGAGCGACGTCAAAAAGCTGGTCGAGGACGGCGAGCGCGGCGCCGAAGGCAGCCCGGGCCGGGACGGCACCAACGGGCGGGATGGCAAGGACGGCAGTCCAGGCGCCAACGGTACGGACGGATACAACAACATTATCGTGTTTCTGTACAAGCGCAGCGCCGAGCCGCCGACTGTCAACTTTACCGCGGATATCGGCTATACGTTTTCCACAAAGACCCTCTCCCCTATCCCCACCGGCTGGTCGAGGACACCGCCGGCATCCGGGAAAGACCCTCTCTATGTGACGGCTGCAACGGCCATGAGCCGCACGGACACAGACACGATCGCCTACACCGAGTGGAGCACGCCGACTCTGGTTGCGGAAAACGGCGAGAAGGGCACCCCAGGCACGCCCGGCGCGGACGGTCGGACGCCTTACCTGCATATCAAATACTCCAACGACGGCGGCGAGACCTTCACCGACAACTACGGCGAAGAGCTCGGAACGTGGATCGGCATGTACACCGACTTCACCGAGGAAGACAGCCGGAATGTGGAAGATTATGCATGGAAGCGTTTTGCGGACGACAGCGAGCTGCAGGCCATGATCGAGGCCGGCGACAATGCTGTCATGAGCTATGTAGACAGCAAGACCGAGGTCTACAACAGCATGTATCTCGCCCGCTCGGAGTTCGGCACGTTCCAGGAAAACGTGACGAGCATGATCGAAACCACGGCCAAGGGCGTCGTGGAGAGCTACGATTACGGCAGCAGCATCGACAGCATGCAGGACAGCATCGGCCTGCTGCAGAGCTACTACACGAGCATCAACGGCGAAATCCGGCGCGGCATTGTGGAAGATCCGGAGACCGGCGAATACGTGACCGGCATCGCCATAGCACAAGACCTGAAATTTGCGGGCGAGTGCGGGCCGTCTGACGAGAGAAACCCAGGCGACGGCCATACATACTACTACATGAACAGCGGCCAGACCTTCGGCCTGTACACCTCTGTGGGCTGGCAGTTCTGGATCGACGGATATAAAAAAGGCTGGTACAACTCGCAGGACGGTATGCTGCATGTTGCAAATGTGCTGGTTGAACAGGTGCTACAGCTCGGCAGCTCGTGGCAAGTCAAGAGCAGCGGCGACGGCAGCGAGATCGAATTCCTGTATGTAGGAGCTAACACATGAGTTCACTGACTTTGATTCAAAAGAATCCGCGCAGAGGATCTGCGGAAGGCTGGAAGGGCTGGCGTACATTATCCGGCTACGACTACACAGACAATGCGGTTGGTTTCTACGTCGTCTATTCCGCGTCTCTGAATCTGACAAACGATCAGAAATTGACGAATTGTTCGGTCACTACCCGTTTCACATCAAACGGTTCCGGATCACCCCGCACACTATCATGCTATCTCTACACCTGGGACCCGACGGGCAGCAGCTCGCCACCGTCCGGGTACACAGCCGTTGTGTCTACCACCGCAAACTTTGATTACAGCGGCATCAATCAGACCTTCACCTTCTCCAATCTGGATATACGGAGCAGCGGAACACTGTATTTCTGGTTTGTCGACGTCGTATCCGGCAACTCTGACTATCAATGGAGCGACAACGCCGGAATCAGCGGCACATTCAGTGCGGTCGCACTGACACTGAGCCTTTCGAGCGATGCTGTATACACCGGCAACAAGCAGGTTGCCACCATCGGCAACGGCAGCGGCAGAACGCTGACTGTGAGTGTGTATTACGGGAATACGAGGCTGTATTCAGCCGCCACGAGCACCGGCAGTCTGACGGTCCCTGTCACAAAGAGCTGGTTTACCACAGCCGGGCTGACATCCGTCAAAAGTTTCAGCGCGTCGGTGCGAATCGAGGAAGACAGCAGCGTCTATGAATCGTTCACCGTCAACGCGGGCCCTGACATGTGCCCGGCGGTCACCAACGTCACGACGCAAGTCGTGAACAGCGGCAATGCTGCCACATATTTCCCTAACACCTACATTGCCGGCGTCAGCAGGTGCAAGGTCACGGCGAGCGTGACAACGGGCTCGGATGCGGCTATTGCTTCGGTGAAGATCACCTATCCCGGCGGAACGACCGTCTTGATGACCTACAACAGCAACACAGGCCGGTATGAGGGGACAACGGCGGCACTCACGGTCGATACGGCCTTCACTGTGACGGCGACGGACCAACGCGGATTGTACAGCGCCTTTGAATCCTCACAGGTGACAGTGGTTCAGTACAGCAAACCGGCCATCAATATCAGCGCTGCGTATACCTACCGATGCAGCAGCAGCGGCGTGCAGGAGAACGGCGGCGCGTACTGGCGAGCCCGCGCGACGGCCACATACTACACGAGCCTCAGCGGAAACAGTATGCTGCAGTTCAAGGTTCAGATCAGCGGAGGCCCCGCTGTCGATCTGAATTCCGACGTGCAGAGCGCCGTTCAGGGCGGCAGCCTTGACCCGACGACCACCTATAAGCTGATATTCACCATCCAGGACAAGGTTTCAGACCCGATCACGCGCACCTTCACTCTGGAGAGCAGGCTGCGCGATATGGTTTTACGCAGGAACGGAGCGAGCGGCACCGTGCTGGGCATCGGCACCACGCCGCAGCGGACAGCAGGCAGCGCCGTCGAGCTGCCACTGTCAGGAGCGTTTCTTCTGGGCGGTATGACGGCGCAGGCGTTTCGCCTGCCTTATGATAGCACGACAGACGGCTCGTCCTTTGGCAAGGATTTTCTGAATGTGGACCGCAGCAACCGGCTGGCAAGAGAAAATGCGGCAACATTCTTCGATAAGAGATACAGTTATTCCGATGTGTGGGACAACTGCCCAATCACCAACGGATCGGATTTTATCGGCTATCGGGAAGTGCTCTGGCTGAGCAGCAGCCAGCAGATGGTTCTCATAACGGAGTTCTTCCCACATGCGGGAAGAATATGGGCAAATTATTATTCCGTCACTGAATGGAAGGGCTGGAGATACGCAGATACTCAGCTTCTCTCATAAAAGGAGGTAATGACAATGGCAACGAAAGAGTATGAGCAGATCCCGCAGGCCGTCATGAACGCGGCCGTGGCGCAAGCGACAGGCGCCCAAGCGCCGACCTACGCGGGGACCTTTGACGAGCAGCTGAGCGAGCTGTACGACCGCATCCAGAACCGTGAGGATTTCAGCTATGACGTGAACGCGGATCCGCTGTATCAGGCGTACAAGGACCGGTACATTCAGGGCGGCAAGCTTGCCATGAAGGACACCATGGGACAGGCTGCGGCGCTCACGGGCGGCTATGGCAGCACCTACGGGCAGCAGGTCGGCCAGCAGGCCTATGACGCCTATTTGAAGGACATGGGCGCGGTCATCCCCGAGCTGTACGGCATGGCTTATGATATGTACCGCGACAAGGGCGACGACCTTCTGAAGCAGTACGGCCTTCTCGGAGACATGCGCGACACCGAGTACAGCCGGTACCGAGACGCGCTGTCAGACTGGAACTATCAGCAGGAAGTGGAGCGGCAGCAGGAAGAGGTCGAGTACAACCGGCGTCAGGATCAGGAGAAGACCGCCTTCTCACGCCAGCAGCAGGCCTATGCGAACCTTGTGGCGCTGATCAAGGCCAGCGGCTACACGCCGACGGACGCGGAACTGCAGGCCGCCGGCCTTACCAGAGAGGCGGCGAGCGCGCTTCAGACCGAGTACCAGCGTACGATTACACCGCAGGTATCCGGCTCTTCCAGCGGAGGCGGCGGAGGCGGCGGGCGCTCCGGTGGGGGCGGTGGCTCCTACAGCTCGCAGACTGCCGAGATCCAGAAGCAGCTTAATGCCATGGGCGCCGGTCTCACCGTAGACGGCGTTTGGGGACCGAAGACCCAGGCGGCCTATGATAAATACATGGGCGGCGGTAAATCCGGCGGCACAAGCGGCGACCGCACCGTAAATGTGAACGGTAAGGCCACCACTGTCAACAGCTATGGAGAAGTTCGTACCGGGAACAACCCGACGCGCGGCGAGGTAAGCCGCGCGGCACAGCAAGCTTATCAGAATGGTGAAATCACCTATCAGGAATACAGAACGATTCTGAGAGGCATCCATTAAACAGGAGGTTTACAGATGGCAACTTCCAAATATGAAGAACTACTCAACATGGCACACCGCGCCACAAACGGCGCGGGCGCTGCCTTTTCTCGGGACGAGAAGGGAAACACCTATGTGACACCATACCAAGGGCAGCAGACAACATATCCCGTACAGGAAGAGACACACAGCAGCAGGTACTATGAGCTGATTCAGATGGCCGATCAGGCGAGCGGCGGCGCGGGCGCCGCTTTCTCGAAAGACGAAAGCGGGAACACCTATGTAACACCGTGGGAAGCGCAGCAGAAGAGAACCGAGGGAACCAAGGCAGCCAGCACAGAAAGCGTGTCCTTCTGGGACAGGATCAAGAATTTCTTTTCGCTCGACCGCGCTAAGAATGTGGTTGATGCTGCCGCCTCCGGCACAGCGGCCGGTTATTCCGGCGGCATGCGCGCACTCTACGAGGCGGGGCAAGGCGGCCGGGACCGCGAGAATCAGGCGCTGCTTGATGAATACGCGCATGGGCTGGAACGGGCAAAGAGAGATTATGAGTATTACCTCGAGGAAGCCGGAGGCGACACAACTGACCGAGACGTAGTATCTCAGCAGTATATCGTCGATGATTGGCAGCGCAAATACGATGCCATGTACAAGGTCGTCAACGGCAACGTCCAGCAAAAAGCGACAGAGGCGACCACCAAACTTACGCAGGATCTCGAAGCCAGGACGCAGGCTGCGACCGAGAGCGCAAAAGAAGGCACCGGGAAGATCGGGAAGATTGCCATCGACGCAGCGATCAATATGCTGCAAATGGGCGGCGACGCCGCTGCCGCTGCCGCGACGGGCGGCAATTCACTTATCCCTATGGCCTTTCGCGTCTTCGGGCAAGGCACAAGCGAGGCGCAACAGGCGGGAGCAGACATTAACCGTCAGCTCACCTTCGGTGCGACCGCGGCCGGCATCGAAGTCTTCACGGAAAAGCTCTTTGACGGCGTGGCAGGCATCTACGGCAAGGGCTCGGCGGACGAGATCACCGAGTCCATTGTGAAGAAAATGGCCCGGACAGACCGCGGCAGGTCCGCGCTCCGCTTCTTCCTCGGCATGAACGAAGAAGGCCTCGAGGAAGCTATCAGCGACATTCTCTCCCCCGCTGCGCAGATGATATACAACGGGCAGAGCATTGGAGAATCCTATCAGGAAAACTTTAGCGTTTCCGATATGCTGTATGACTACTTGATCGGCGCTGTTGCAGCTGGCGGCATGAGCGTGGTCAGGCCAATCACCACCTACAGGAACAATCAGGAAGCCAACAGATCGCTTCGCATGGAGGAAGCAGGAATAGGCGCTTCCGGCCAGGCCGATAACGCTTGGGATGTGCTGGCCGGACGAGTTACCCCCGAACAGCAGCAGGCACGGGAAGAGACAGCCAGGGCGGCGCTCGGCCTGTCCACCGAGCAGGTGCAGGCGGCACAGAGCAGCGTAGACCCTCGACAGCAGACAACCGTGCCCACGGCGCAGGAGACCGGCACGCAGTACGTCCAGCAGGTTATCAACAACATGGACGTGCCCGAGGCAGCGCAGCGCGTTCTGATGGACGGGCTGGAAATTGGAGACGCCGACCCGCAGACCTACGCGCACGGCATCCAGGAGGCTTTCCGGCTGGGCGAAATGGGCCTGACCTACGAGCAGGCGGTTGAAAACTCCACACAGAGCGACAATCTGACCCGCGAGCAGTTCCAGCACGCATGGCAGATCGGCGCACAGAAGAGCGGGAACGCGGCAGCCATTGAGACCCCGACCGTCTCCCGGCGCGGCGTCCCGGAGTATGACAGCATCGAGAGCTTCAGCCGTGAGTTTACTTCCCCGGAGAAAGTGACCGAAATCTTCGACCAGACCCCGGACGCGGACGTGAACGAGTTTGCAGCGGGCTTCCGTGCCGCCTACGACATGGGGCAGAGCGGCGTGTCAGCTAATTACCTGACAGAAGCCAACGTCCCCGCCCTGACCACGCAGCAGGCACAGGCGGCCTATCAGCTGGGGCAGACGGACGCGGAGACCAAGGCCGTCACCCGCGACACTGCCACGGCACAGAAGCAGAAGAGCGGCGGCAATCAGGCCCGTGTGCGGGGCACCGTGCGCGGCGAGGGCGTGACCATTGCCGACCTGCGCAGGAGCTTCAACGACAGCCAGAACACCGCCTATCGCCTGCTGACCCGCTATGCGGACACCACGGGCGTCAACATCGTCCTTTACAATTCGCAGGCCGACAGCAACACTGGCCTCTTCCCCTCCGCACAGGGGCGTTTCCAGTGGAAGGATGACACCATCTATGTGGATATCAACAGCGGCCTGTTCAGCACCAGGGACGTGAACGAGCTGGGCAACTATACCATGATGCGGACTTTTGCCCACGAATTCACACATTTCATTGAGAAATGGAACGCGGCGCAGTATAATGAATTCAGAGGATTCGTATTCTCCACAATGGAGTCCCGCGGCGAGAACGTCCATGATATGATTGAGCAAAAGCAGGCGCTCGACGAAAGCGGACAGATGGCCTATGAGCAGGCGTCCCGCGAGGTTGTTGCCGACGCCATGATGGACATTCTCCCGGACAGCACGCTCGTTCAGCAGCTCGCAGAAGAGCACCCGAACGTGTTCAGAACCATCCTTCGCAAACTGCGGGAGTTTGCTGCTCGTCTGAAACAGTATTACAACGGGCTCAACGGCAAAATTCGGGAAGCGCAGGCAATGAAGGAGGACGGCGCATATCTCGAAAGCATCGTCAAGATGTGGGATCAGATTGCCAAGGGCGCCGTAGAGAATTATCAGAGAGCCAACGGGGAGATTCTTGTGGATCAGCCCGTGAAACCTGATAATCTCCAGAGGCGCAGCAAGGCTAACGTACAGGAATCTGCTAAAGGTGCACGTTCTGAGCAGCCGGAGACCCGCCGGGCGGGGATGGATTTCTTCAGGACCGTAGAGGAAGCGCAGGAAGACGCCCAGGATGTACGTCGGCAGGCAGGCGTGCAGAGAGTGCAGCCCGCGAGCCGCGCACGCTTCGCCGGAAACGACCTCACGAGCCAAGCGGAGACTGCACCCGACCTGAAAGGCATGGTGCCGCGTGCGCAGCGAGCCAGCAAAGATTTCTTCCGCCCAGTTGAGACCGAAGAGGAAGATGCACCCGATCTTAAACACATGGCGCAGAAAGCGGCTCAGGAGGCGCAGGAAACGCAGGCAGCCGAGGGAGAGCCGGAGACACCCGCCGCGGCGGAAACGCCCGCACAGGCTGAATCTGCGCCGCAGGACACCCCGGAAGGGGCAATGCTGCGCAGCAGACTTGAGGTAGGCGACGCCGAAGTTCACGGCATCAGTTATGAGATCCATGGCGTGACCACCATAGATGCGGGAAGCACCTCGAAAGAGTACATAGCAAGCATAAGGCATGTTATCAGCAGCAGCGGTGTTCCGATCTATGACGCGCGATATTTATACAGAGAAACCTTCTCGACTCGGCAGGAAGCTGTTGACAGCCTTGTTGCCGTAGCGGAGAACAATCATCTTTTAGAGGAGGCGCCGACCGATGAAAGCACCGAGACCCCTGCCGTGGGAGCAGAGACGGACGCTGACCGTCATGGGGACAGAGCTGTACGAGTACCTGCTGAACGAGAAGCCGGAACAGTACAGTCAGATGCAGAAGGACGGGAGTCTGCTGCCGTACCTTCAGAGAACGGGCGAGGAGCTGGACAACCTCGTAATCGATCTGATGCAAAACGGAATGGACGAAGCAGGAGCCAAGGAAGTGGCAAGAGCGGAGTTCAACCCGGACGCAGCGGGAGCCGAGATTCCGGACGAGTAACCGATGCTGTAAGCCAGCAGGAAGCCGCCGCACCCATGACCGAAGAGGAACAGGAGCGGCAGCACGAGGCGCTTCATGAGACCGCCACGCAGCAGGTGGAGCAGAAATCCACCGAGGCCGCCGGTGGGAACAATTATCAGATCGGGGACAGCCTCGACCTGCCCAGCGGCAGCAAGGCTCGGTACAAGGCCAATGTGGACGCGATCCGGCTTGTGAAGCAGCTGGAGGCCGAGGGACGCAACGCCACCGCCGAAGAGCAGGCTGTTCTTGCCCGCTATGTCGGCTGGGGAGCGCTGGCGGACGCCTTTGACGAGCGCAAGGCCGACTGGAGCAAGGAATACGCGGAGCTAAAGGAACTTTTGACCGACGAGGAATACAGGGCGGCCAGAGCCAGCACCAAAAACGCGCACTACACCAGCATTGAGGTAATCCGCGCCATGTACCGGGGGCTGGAAAAGCTCGGCTTCAAGGGCGGGCGCATGCTGGAACCTTCCTCCGGCGTTGGCAACTTTGTGGGCGCTATGCCTGCGAGAATGACCGGAAATGTCCGTAGCTGGACAATGGTAGAGCTGGACAACATCACCGGCCTGATTGCAAAGCACCTGTACCCGCAGAACGACGTACGCATTGAGGGCTTCGAGAATACGATTCTCCCGGACAACTACATGGACGTGGCCATAGGCAACGTGCCTTTCGGCAACTATCCCGTGGTAGACCGGGCGTACCCGAAGAAGCTGACCTCGGCGATCCACAACTATTTCTTTGCCAAGTCCCTCGACAAAGTACGTCCCGGCGGCATCGTGATGTTCATCACGTCCAGCTACACCATGAACGCCAACGACCGGACCGTGCGCAGCTATATCTCCAAGCAGGCCGACCTTCTCGGCGCGATCCGGCTGCCGAACACCGCCTTCAAGGGAAACGCGGGGACAGATGTTGTCGCCGACATTCTCGTTCTGAAAAAGCGCGCGCCCGGCACGGAGTATACGGGTATTCCCTTTGTGGAAATCCAGTACGATTATAAGTTCGGCTATCAGAACGAATACTTCAAGGCGCACCCTGATATGGTGCTGGGCGAGGAAGTGACCACGCGCGGGATGCACTACCGCGACGAGTACAGCGTCAACCCATACACCGACCGGGGAAGCCTCGAAGAACAGATTGACAAGGCCTTTCAGCAGATCACCGGCCAGATGGACTACCCCGCGCAGCTCAGCCCCGAGAAGACCAATTACCGGGTGCAGCGTGCGGAGAAGCGCACGAAGCAGGGCGGCTATGTACAGCGGGAAGGCAAACTCTATCAGAACGAAGGCGGCGAGCTGAAGGAAGTCCAGACGGACGAGAAGACCGCCAAACGCATTACCGGGATGCTGGGCATCCGGGATGTTGCGCGGGAGCTGATGAACGCACAGCAGCAGGGCGTAGACGAGAAGAGCATCAAGGCCCTGCGCCGCAGCCTGAACAAAGCCTATGACGCTTTTGTGAAGGAATACGGATTCCTCAACAGTCCCGCCAACCGCAAGGCGTTTCAGGGAGACCCCGACCGTTTCAGCCTTTTTGCGCTGGAGAATTGGGACGCGGAGAAGAAAACCGCAACGAAAGCGGACATATTCACCACCGACACCATCAAGCCCAATCGGACCATTACCCACGCGGACACCGTAAAGGACGCCCTGGCTATCTGCCGGAACACCATCGGCAGCATCGACGTGCAGGTTATCGCGCAGCTGACCGGGAGAACGCAGGAAGATGTGACGCGGGAGCTGATCGACAGTGAGCTTGCCTTCAAAACCACGGACGGGCAGCTCGAACCGGCAGAAACCTACCTGTCCGGCAACGTGCGGGCAAAACTCCGCGACGCGCAGGGGCTTGTCGGCATCGACAAGGATTATCAGCACAACATCGACGCGCTGAAGGCCGTCGTCCCCGCCGATATTCCCCATGAGCAGATTTTTGTGCAGCCGGGCACCCCGTGGATCCCCGAAAGCGTGTACTCCGACTTCGCGGCCTTCATCCTCGGCGGGAACAACCACCGGTATTACGGAGGCCCCGATATTGCCGTACACCGCAGCAACCAGACCGGCACCTTCACCATCGACCTGAACAACAAGCGGCTGAAATCCAACTACCAGAACACGCAGGAGTGGGGCACGCCGAAACGCTCCTTCCTGAATCTGCTGGAGGCCATGATGAACAGCCGCAGCGTCACCGTTACGGAGAAAATGCCTGATGGTCACCCCGTCGTGGATAAGGTGGCGACGGCGGCAGCCAACGAAAAGATCGCGCAGATCACAAAGAAGTTCCAGGAATGGCTTTGGGCGGATGAGGAGCGCACGAAGGATCTGGAATACCTCTATAATGAGAGCTTCAACAATCTTGTCACACCGAAATACGACGGAAGCACGCTCAGTGTAAACGGCCTTCGCGCAGGGTGGAGCCTTCGCCCGCATCAGGCGGACGCGGTGCAGCGCATTGTGTCCTCCGGCGGAAACACGCTCCTGGCGCACCGGGTAGGCGCGGGGAAAACACTCGAAATGGCGGCGGCTGCCATGAAGCTCAAGGAGCTTGGCATTGTGCAGAAGCCCATGTTCGCCGTGCCGAAATCCCTTGTGGCACAGTGGGGCAAGGAGTTTGCTACCTACTTCCCCGCCGCAAAGCTCCTTGTGGCAGAGCAGAGCGACTTTACCCCGGCCAACCGCAAGACCTTCGCCAACCGGATTGCCACGGGCAACTATGACGCGATTATCGTCAGCTATGAGCAGTTCGAGAAAATCCCCATCTCCGACAGCTTTGCCCTCCAACTCTATCAAGAGCAGGTGGACGAGATCATTCAGGCCATCAACGAGGCCAAGGAAGAGGCGGGCGCAAAGTCCATGTCTGTAAAGGATATGGAGAAGAAGCGGAAACAGCTGGAGGCGAAAATCCAAAAGCTGTCCGATAAGGCAAAGGACACCGACAGCATCGAGTTTGAGCAGCTCGGCATTGACAGCATCTTCATTGACGAGGCGCACAACTTCAAGAACCTGTTCTATACCACCAGCATGAACAACGTCTCCGGGCTGGGAAACAAGGACGGCAGCAAGAGGGCCTTTGACCTCTACACCAAAGTCCGGTATCTCCAGCAGCTCAACGGCGGGCGCGGCGTAGTTTTCGCCACGGCGACGCCGGTCATGAACAGCATGAGCGAGATGTACATCATGCAGAAGTACCTGCAATCCGATTTGCTTGAGCAGCTCGGCCTTTCCACCTTTGACGCATGGGCAAAGCAGTTCGGCGAGGTCGTGAACGCCATGGAGATCAAGCCCTCCGGACAGGGCTACAGGATCAAGCAGAGCTTTTCCCGCTTCAAGAACATGGGCGAGCTCCAGCTGCTCTTCCGCAACTTCGCCGATGTGCTTACCGAGGTTCCCGGCCTGAAAATCCCCAGGATGAAGGGCGGCGCGGTGAAGATCGTGGAGTGCGAGGCGGGCGAGTTTCAGCAGCGGTACATGGAGGAGCTTGCAAAACGCGCCGACAACATCAAGAACGTGGATCCCAGCGAGGACAACATGCTGAAAATCACCTCTGACGGCAGGAAGATCGCTTACACCCAGCGGATGATCGACCCCTCCCTCCCCTATGAGGAGAGCTGCAAAATCTACCGCTGCGCGGAAAAGGTCACGGAGGAATACAAGGCCAGCCAGGACATCAAGGGGACGCAAATCGTTTTCTGTGACATGGCCACGCCGAAGGGCAGGAGCACCAGCGCGAAGGGCGCCGAAGAGGAGGACAGCGGGATCGACGCGGAGAGCGCGGAGCTCTACGCCGACCTGAAAAAGCGCCTTGTTAAGCTCGGGATCCCGGCAAAGGAGATCGCCTTCATCCACGACGCGGACACGGACGCAAAGAAAAGCAAGCTCTTTGAAGATATGAACGCGGGGCGTGTGCGCGTGCTGATCGGCAGCACCGGCAAGATGGGCGTCGGCATGAACGCGCAGAAGCGTGTTGTGGCCATTCACCATCTGGACGCGCCCTGGAGACCCGGCGACGTGGAGCAGCGCGACGGACGCGCTTTCCGCCAGGGCAACATCAACGAGGAAGTCAGCAAATACGTCTATATCAACACCAACGGCAACAAGGGCAGTTTCGACGCCCGCCTTTGGGATATTATTGACCGCAAGAGCGGCTTTATCGGCCCGATCATGAGCGGTGAGAACGTTGGGCGCGAGGTGGAGGATATCGGCATGGTCACGATCTCCGCGGCGGAGATCAAGGCTGTCTCCTCCGGCAGCCCCCTCATTCTGGAGCAGGTGCAGCTGGAGGCAGATATCGGCAAGCTGCAAAACCTGTATATGGCACACCGTCAGAGCGTCGTGGAAGCCGGGAAGAAGCTGCAAGAGGCCAAGCAGGCCAAGGCAGAGGCCGAAACCCGCGCCGCCAACGCCCGGAAGGACATCAAGCACCGCACCGAGGCCAGCACCGACGAGAAATTCAGCATCACCGTCGGGAACAAGGCCTACACCGATAAGAAGGAAGCGGGCAAGGTGCTCATGGCGCACGCGACGGCCAAGGCCACCGAGGAAACCTATACCAAGATTGGCACCTTCGCAGGCTTCGACGTGATGGTCATGCAGACCAAAGAGGGCATTATCGGCCTGCTGAAAGCCGACGGCGCGTATCGGTTCAACACCTACCCGGACAACACCACCCTCATGATTACCAACATGCAGAAGGTGCTGAACGGGCTGGACAACGCCGTGCAGGCGCAGGAAGAGATTGCCAGACAGAAGGCGCAGGAGATCAAGGCTCAGGAGGCCATGATGCAGGCGCCCTTCCCCCGGCAGGCAGAGCTTGACCAGAAGCGGCAGCGGTACAACGAGGTCATGGAAGAGCTCAACCCAAAGGAAGAGCAGGCCATTGACAGCGGCGAGGACGACGACAATGTGGAGTATTCCCTCCGCGTGCGGCAGGAGTTTTCCAGCGCGGCCACGTCCAGACCGCAGGTAGCAAAGCTGTTCAAATCCAAGGTTGTGGAGTTCGGAGATACCAACATTGATATCGGCGGCGGCAAATACAACTACACCACCGATTACCTGATGGAGGAATTCGGCACCACGAACATGGTGTATGACCCGTACAACCGAGGCAGCGAGGAAAACCTTGCCGTTATCGACTGGCTCCGGGCGGGCAACCGCGCGGACACGGCCACCTGTGCCAACGTCCTGAACGTAATCAAGGAGCAGGAAGCGCGGCGCAACGTCATTCTGGAAGTGGCGAAATCCATCAAAGAGGACGGCACGGCCTACTTCTCCACATGGGAGGACAACAAGGCCAATCAGGAGAAGGGCGCAGCGCAGACCGGCGAAGACAGCTGGCAGAACCGCCGGAAGACCGCCGACTATGTGCACGAAGTGGAAGAGTTCTTCAACGACGTAGTGCGCAGGGGCGACGTGATTATTGCCAGAGAACCGAAGGCAGAGCTGCCGACGGCGTTCTGGCGTGTGACAGAAGAGGAAGAGATCGAGTATTCCACCAGACGGGCACCCGGCCTCAGCAACCGGGAAGTGCTCAGTATGGCAGCGGATAAACTCGACAGCGACAGTCTGAGCGAGGCAGAGCGGAACGCCCTGCAAATCTTCCGGGACAACCTTACGAGACTGGAAGAGGAACAGGACAACCGGCAGCGCCTCGGCAGAGAGTACAAGGATCAGCAGTTCACGAAGGGAGGCTCCCGTCAGGAGGCCGACCGGATTCGTGCTGCCATGTCAGTCTCAGATTCTAAGATTAAGGCACTGGAAAACCGACTTCTTAGTCTTGAAAACAAAGAAGTCCTGAAGGGAGTGCTGGAAAAGGCACGGCGCGTGGTGGAGCTGGAAGAGCGGAAACGCGGGGATGAAAACCTGAAGCGCTACCGCGAGCGGCGCAACGAGAGCGAGGCCACCCGGAAATACCGAGACCGCGTGCGGGCAGAGGTTGAAACCCTCCGGAAGTGGCTGGTCTCCCCCAGCAACAAGGACATCCGGAAGCACGTCCCGGCAGAGATCCAGAAGACCGTGGCCGACTTCCTCGAAAGTATCAACCTCATGAGCAAGACGGCCCTGCGCACGAGCGGGCTGGACACCACCAAGGCCGACGAACGGTATCTGAAGAACATGAAGAAGATGCGGGACGCCATCAAGGCGAACGTGGATTCTCAGGGGCTTTACTCCGGGTATGCCGACCTTCCCGCCGACTTCATTGAGAACTTCGAGGCCCTGATCCGGAAGACGGAACAGTATATCGGCGACAACTCCGGCGTGTTTGTGGTCAATCAGATGAGCGCGGCAGAGCTGAAGCAGCTGTCACAGACGCTGAAAACCCTGCGGAAGTTCATCACGACCATGAACATGTTCCACAACAACGCCGTCTTCCAGCACACCTACGACGCGGGCGAAGAGACCATTGAGCACCTGACGCCGTTTGAGAAATCCAAGAAGAGCGGCACCATCTATAAATTCCTGCGCTTCGACTACATGCGGCCCTCCTACGCCTTCGAGCACTTCGGCAAGGGCGGGCAGAGCATCGAGAAGGAGTTCCGGGAAGGGCAGGCCACGCAGGCGCGGCTTGCCAACCGCATTATCGACTTCGCCAAAAAGACCTATACGGCCAAGGAAGTCAAGACGTGGAGCGAGACGGTCAAGAGCTTCACCCTCTCCGGGGGCGAGAAGATCAGCCTTCCGATTACCCACATCATGAGCCTGTATTGCCTGAACAAGAGGGCACAGGCGCTGACGCACATCTACGGGGACGGCATCCGCGTGGCAAACTACACGGAGAAGGGCAAAGTGCAGCTCGACGAGGGGCACCTTGTCAGCCTGGACGACGTGCAGCAGATGATTTCCAGCCTCAGCCCCCGGCAGCGGGAAGTTGCCGACGCGCTGCAAAAGTATATGTCTACGGAATGCGCCACTTGGGGCAACTACGTTTCCATGAAACGCTTCGACGTGGAGCAGTTCGGCGAAGAGAACTATTTCCCCATCAACAGCGACGGGCGGTATCTCCCGGCGACGGCAGATGAAAGCCCGGACAACTCCGGCCTGTACGCGCTTCTCAACATGGGCTTCACCAAGGAGCTGAAGGAGAACGCGAGCAACCGGATCATTCTCTACAACATCTTTGACGTGTTCGCCAATCACACGGCGAGCATGACGCAGTACCGCAGCTTCGCGCTGCCCGTGCTGGACGCACTGAAATGGTTCAACTATAAGAATGACACCACTTCGGTAAGGACAAAATTGTCCTCCGCATTCGGCGCGCCCGTGGACGAGCGGGCAGGCAGCGGCAGCAAAGGCTATGCCGAGAGCTTTGTCCTGAACCTGATTCGCGCCTACAACGGCACGGCGGCGCAGGGCGATCCCTACGACACGACCATGCTGAAGATGCTGCACCGCTTCAACGGGGCGCAGATTGCCTATAACCTGCGCGTCGTGGTACAGCAGCCGACGGCCATCACGAGGGCGGCCATGATTCTTTCCCCGGCCAAACTGTCAAAGGGCCTCGGCATGAGCATCGTACAGATGCGGAAGCTGGCCGAAGAGATGGAGCAGCACAGCGGCATTGCCGCGTGGAAGGCGCTGGGCTTCTATGACACCAATATCAGCCGCGGGCTGACGGAACTTATCAAGCAGAACCCGACTGTGCTCGACAACGTGATGGAAGTGGGCACAAAAGGCGCAGAGTACGCCGACCGTTTCACCTGGGCGGCTATGTGGTACGCGGCCAAGGACAGCGTAAAGCGCAGCAACTACAGCACACAGGAAGAGTACATGAAGGCCGTGACCGATCTGTTCGAGGAAGTCATTTATAAGACGCAGGTTGTGGACAGCCTGCTGACGAAGAGCGAATTCCTCCGCAGCAAGGGCGGGCTTGCCCGTCAGCTCGGATCCTTCATGTCGGAACCCTCGGCCACTATGTCGATGCTGGCCGACGCGCATTTCAAGTGCACCGACGACATCCAGCGCGGCATGAGCCGAAGCGAGGCATGGAGGCACAACGGCGGGAATATCGCCAAGACCGCAGCCGTGTACGCCGTCGGGCAGGTGATTCTGTCGGCCATGCAGGCCGTCATTGACGCATGGCGCGACGACGACGAGTACGACAGCGAAAACTGGCTGAGTAACTATCTGCAAAAATACCTCCATGCTTTCAAAGGGAACATCATAGAGGAAATGCTGCCATTCGGGAAGGTCCCACTGGCATCCGAAATCTATGAGGCAACAAAATCCCTGCTGGACTATGCGGGCGTTTTTGAAAAGCTTGACCTCGACCTGTACGGAAACGACACGAGCAGCGGCTTGACCATGTACATGAAGTATCTCAAAAAAGCGGCTGAAATCATCATTGACCGTACAGGAATCAGCGGCAACAAGACCAATTACACCACATACGGCGCGATTTACAACCTGATTCGCGGCGTGTCCAACCTGAGCGGCATCCCCTTCGGGACAGCGTGGCGCGAGCTGGAGGACATCTGGAACAACACCGTCGGTTACTTCGTACCCAACATGAAGCTGAAGACCTACGAGCGGGCAGCCGACCGGAAGAAGCGCGAGGGCTTCAAGACCTTTGTGGAGGGAACCGGCCTCAGTCAGAGCGCCTATAACGCGATCTACACCGAGGCGGACGCGGACGGCGACGGCGTGGAACAGGCGGAAATCGGCCCCGTTCTTCTCCGGGAACTGGAGCGCAGGAACATCACGCAGGAGCAGGCAGAAGCGATCTGGAATGCGCAGGGATGGAAGACTGATTTCCAGAAATGGGCATCAAAGAACGGCGACGCCGCAGCCTCCACCGCGACGGCCACAGCCACGACGCGCCAGAGCTTCACACCGGCCACAGATGACCGGACGCCGTTCACCCCGGAGACCGCGCCTGCCGGCGTCAGCGATTATGAGGGCTTCCGCTCGGCGGCTCCCCTGTACGGCAGTGAGCGGAAGCAGGCCGCCTATGGCGTGTGGGAATCTCAGCTTTCCGGCAGCATGAGCCTTGACCGGTTTACGGAGATCCTTGTCAACGCAGACAGCGACGGCAACGACAGCCTGAAACAGGACGAGCTGGGCTATGCTCTCCGCTCGGCCATCAACAGAGGGGAACTGTCCTACGGGCAGGCCTCGGCCGTGTGGAATACACAAGGCTGGGCTCGCAGCTTTGATTACTGGTCAGGACGACACTAAAGGAGGACCACATGAACAATTCCACCTATCGCTTTTCCCTTGACCTGGACAAGCAGGATTCACAGGAGTATGTGACCGTCAGACGAGGGGACACGGCAAAGCGCCTGTCCGTGCTGATAACGGAGAGCGGCACTCCCTATATCATCACGGACGGCACCGCCGCCGTCCTTGCGGCACGAAAGGCTGACGGCTCATATATAAGCGCGGCATGCGAGATTGTCGATAACCGTATCGAGGTCACGCTGCCCGCCACATTCACGGCCAGCATCGGCAGGCTTACGGCGTGCTTCGGACTTTCCGGGGGGCAGGCGGCACTGTCCTCCCCGTCCTTCACGATCTTCGTAGACGATAAGCCGACGGCCTAACACGAAAGGAGTTCAACTGTATGGCAAACAGACCATATCTGGATCAGATGGAAGTTGACGGTGTAACCTACGATCTCCGGGCGGCCAACGGCACGCCCTTGATTGAAGGCTACGGCGGCAACGATCTGTCGGAGGAATTTGAAAACGCGGCGGCGCTGCATGCGGCGATTGCTGCGGGCGATTTCTCCAAAATTCACATCGGGGATTACTTCCCTGTCACCCTGAACGGCAGCTACAAAGACTTCGCGCGCTTCACCGTGCCCAGCGGCACGACCTATTACACCGACGCGGCGCTCACCACCGAGGGCGGCACCACGGAAGCGGATCTGGAAGGCGAGTATCAGAGCGCGACAGCGATCAAGTTCAAAGTCTCCGGCACCGACGCGTACGCCTCCGTCAGCGACTGCACGGCCGGATTCACCAAGAGCATGAACGCGAATGTGAAGCTGGAAGTGGCGGCAATCAACCCCTATCTCCTGCACGGAGACACTTCCCTCTCAGCGCAGCACATCCTGATGTGTTCCCGCGACTGTCTGCCGCCGACGCTTCAGTATCGGTGCAACAACAGCGTGTGGTACGATACCACGCAGGTCAACCCGTGGCGCGGCTCCGCTCTGTGGGAAACCCTGAACAACGCCGACGACGGCATTATCAAGCTGCTGGAAGCAACCAGCCTCGGCGCTTACGTCTTCAAGGGGCCCAACAACAAGGGTATGCGTGCCATGCTGGCAACCATGGCAGCGGGCGCAGGATCACCCACAAGCTGGGCGTGGACGGACAGAGGCAGACTGTTCCTGCCCACGGAACGCGAGGTTTACGGCGCTCCTGCGTGGGGCAACGCAGGCGGCTACGAGGCCGGAAACCTGTATAATCAGTGGCCGATCTTCGCCGGGAGTGCCCGCCATGTTATCAAGGGCGCGGGAGACGGCGGCGGACGCTGCGACTGGTGGCTGGAGACCGCCACCACGGCCACGGCTTTCGCGTTTGTCACCAACTACGGCAACGCCAGCCTCAACAACGCCGCCAACACCTACATCCGCGCGCCGCTCTGCTTCCTCCTCACCTAACACCTATACAGCGCCCCTTTATGGGGCGCCTCCCGGAAAGGAACGATCATGAGTAACGTATATACAAGGAACCGACAGCCGACCGGAAGGGAATACTACGACGTGGCGACAGATTTTTATATCGAGCTGCGCCGTATCACGGGGAATACGAATATTTTCCCCAAACGCACGCTCTACACCGACGTGGTACCGATGATCAACAGTTACCATGAGATGCGTAACTATATGACCAAGGCGGAAACACGATTCCCGGTTGACGAATATTCCCTAAAGGTTCGCAAAGAGTACATCCAGCGGGCCATTGAGGCGGGCGAAACCCTGTTCACGCAGCTGCAAGACTGCGTGTGGGCCATCGAAAGCGTGACGCCCGACCGGGTAGAGCAGGCGGGCATTCTTCTGGCGCAGGAGCTGAAACTGCTGCGCGGCCTGAAGAAGAACGCCAAAATTCAGAAAAGCAAATAATCCCAGCAGGTTATCGGCTGTAAACGCTGCAACTGGTGGCTGGAGACCGCCACCACGGCCACGAATTTCGCGAATGTCAACAACAACGGCAACGCCAACAACAACAACGCCGCCAACACCAACATCCGCGCGCCGCTCTGATTCCTGATATTTCTTTGGTCAAGAAATGGCCTGCCAAAGTAAGCCCAAGAAGGGCTGAAATCCGTGCCTCTATTATGGAAGGAGCCGATAACCGTCCCGTACTTTGAAAAAGGAGGGTAAATATGTACGACGATGCAAGGGGCGGACGCTGCTTGCATGGGCGGGCCAGCGCAACAGCTCGCTTTCATGCCCCGATGCTAAGCAGGTAGAACGGCGCTCGATAATAAGGCCTGTACGCCGTACCGAATTCTATGACCAGTGAAGAGAGACACAAAGCACGCTATGAACGTCGAAAGCGGAGACGGCAAGAAAAGCGGCGCGACGCCATAGCACAGCATGACAACTACGAGAACCTATGCACCTGCAACGCGCTCTTCCGGGCGGCGCGGCTGTCCGGGAAATCCATACGCTGGAAGGCATCGGTGCAGCGGTATTTCATGAGCTGGCTTCGGAACATCGTCACCCTGCGGCAAAAGCTGATTGCGGGCGAAGATGTAACGATGGGCTTCATTGAATTTGACCTCGTAGAAAGGGGAAAGAAACGGCATATCAAGTCCGTCCACTTCAAGGAACGTGTCGCGCAGCGGTCTCTGTGCGATAACGCCCTTGTCCCCGTTCTCAGCAGGAGCCTGATTTACGACAACGGCGCGTCTCTCGAAGGCAAGGGAATCTCCTTTGCCCGCGACCGGTTGAAACACCACCTTCACCAATTCTACCGGAGAACCGGCAGCAACGCCGGGTATGTTCTGCTGATGGATTTCAGCGGCTACTTCGACAACATCCAGCACGCGCCGGTCTATGACCTTCTGGACAAGGCTTTCGAGGATAAGAGAATCTTTGAACTCTGCCGGTATTTCATTGAACCGTTTGGAGAAAAGAGCCTCGGAATCGGAAGCCAGGTATCGCAGATCCTCGCCGTCTCCTACCGCAGCAGCATTGACCACTATGTAAAAGAGGTCCTGCGCGTGAAGGAATACGGCTGCTATATGGACGACTGTTATCTCATCCATGAGAACAAGGCGTATCTATGGCATTGCCTGGAGGAAATCGACCGGCTGTGCAAGGAGAAGGGAGTCCGGCTGAACCGGAAGAAGACGCAGATTGTCAAACTGTCGCACGGCTTCCCTTATATGAAGGGCGTCTACTACCTGACCACAACGGGAAAGGTTATCGTGAAGCCCTGCAAGGTGAACACCGTGCGGCACCGGCGAAAGCTGAAGAAGTTCCGGCGCTTCCTTGACGCCGGGCTTCTCGGGCAGGAACAAATCACCTGCGCCCACAATTCATATCGCGGTTACATACTGAAGGACTACAACAGCCATAAGACTGTGCGCAGCATGGACAAGCTCTTTCATGAGCTTTTCGGCTACGACACGCAAATCAACCGGAAGGAGAAATTCTAATGTACGTTTTTGTTGATGGATCCAACAGGATCACGGCCTATAATCCCAATGACATGAGCGGGAATACCGGCTGGTACAAGGTGCCGGAAATCATCGGCGAGCCGATCACCGAGGAACACGGCATCCCCATCTATAAGTACCAGAACGGGCACGTCGTCTCCCGCACGGCGGAAGAGATCGAGCACGACATGCCTCAGCCGGATATCCCGGTTCCCTCGGAGCTGGATATCATCAAACTGCGGCTCGACGAGCAGGCCGACGCCCTCATTGAGCTGGCAGGACTGATTGGAGGTGAATAATCATGGCGAAGATCTACTATCGCAAAATCAAGGCCGGCGGCATGACCATCGAGGACGTACCGCAGCGCTGGAGAGCTGCTGTGCAGGCGCTCCTGGACGCGGACGGTGAATGATGGGCGCCGAGTTATATCGGACCATCGAGGAACTGACGGAACTGTGCGAGCGGCAGGCGGCCATTATCCAACGGCAGGCCGCCGCCCTGGCGCAGCTCGGCGCGGCCGTCGATGAGGACGAACGCGCCAGCTCCGGACTGTTGGAGGATGAATAAATGGACGAGATTACGATTCAAATGACAATCGCAACCGCCGTGTCCTGGGCGATCGGCATTGCCGATGATAACAGTCACGGGTACTCTCAGGTAAACCGCTGGGGGCCGGACTATGACTGTTCTTCGCTGGTGATATCCGCGTGGCAGCAGGCCGGCGTGCCGGTCAAGGACCGCGGCGCGACCTATACCGGCAATATGTACGGCGTCTTCACCGCGTGTGGTTTCACCGACGTGATAGCAAGCGTCAACCTCAAAACCTGTGAAGGTTTGCAGAGGGGCGATGTGCTGTTGAATCACAAAAACCATACCGCGATGTACATCGGCGATGGGCAGATTGTCCACGCCCGGAGCTCCGAGGGCAATTCTATCCCCGGAGACCAAAGCGGAAACGAGATCAGAGTGCAGCGCTATTATGACTATCCGTGGGATTGTGTGCTTCGGTACACGGGCGGCGACCTTGCCAAGGACAATCATGTCCCTGGCACAGAGCTGGAAGAGCTCTTCGCCACGGTCGTACTGGTGCCGGAGCTGCGGCAGGGAGATACCGGGTACTATGTCCAGGTCATGCAGATGCTGCTCGCCCTGCACAAATACACCCCGGCAAACACGATCCGCCGGGACGGGACCGCGGACGGCGAATTCGGCCCCCGCACCGCGGAAGCACTCAAACGGTTCCAGACCGAAAACGGCATGGAGCCGGACGGCGTATGTACGCCGCAAATCTTCGCACAACTTTTCAACAAACAGGAGGTAACATTATGAATGCACCAAGCAAAGCGCAGGAGATCAAAGCGCTACTCGCCGCGGGCGTGGCCTTTCTGACCGCCCTTTGGGGCTGGGTCGGCTGGATCATCTTCCTTCTGATTATGGCCATCGCCCTGGACTACATCACAGGAACCGCGGCGGCCAAAGCTACGGGGGAATGGACAAGCAAAGTCGCCCGAGAAGGACTTTGGCACAAGCTCGGGGAAATTGTCGCCCTGCTGGTAGCGGCCCTTTGCGATATCGCGATCTCCGTCATCCTGCACACGGGCGCGGCTCAGATCTTCGAGGGTCTGCCCTATGGTAATTACATTACTCTTGTCGTTGCGACGTGGTACTTCTTTACGGAAATCGGATCGATTTTAGAAAATATCAAAAAACTCGGAGCGCCGATTCCCGAGTGGTTGATCTCCGGCGCGCGCGTGCTCAAGGGCAAGGCCGAAGAGGCCGCGCCGATAGGCGGGGCGAAAGAGGACAGCGACAAGGGCTGATCCTTCGTTAGTAAAACCGTTAGTAAAAACGCCGCTTATTTTGTGCTTTCAGTGTTGAATCGTGGCTTTCTCGCGTGAGCAACGCGCGGCAAAATAGCTAATAATCAATGCTGAAAATGCAAGAAAAGCAAACAAAAAGTGCGAGAAACTTATCATTTCTCGCACTTTTCTATTGGTGACCCGTACGGGACTCGAACCCATGTTACAGCCGTGAAAGGGCCGTGTCTTAACCACTTGACCAACGGGCCTTAATGGAAAAGGCGCAGACCTGCTGCGCCTTTCTGGTAGCGGCACCTGGATTCGAACCGGGGACACTGCGGGTATGAACCGCATGCTCTAGCCAACTGAGCTATGCCGCCAAATCTGCTATCGAACAGCATTGGAATTGTACCAGAGAGCGCGGAAAAAGTCAATAGTTTTTTCTCTCTTTCCAAGAATTTATGATCCGTTTATGATAATGTCTCAATAAACCACAAATGAAAATGTCCCGAACAAGTGGTATCATAGCCCCGTGAAGGGGGCGGTC
>CACXDT010000311.1 GCA_902766405.1 Oscillospiraceae bacterium | reverse complement strand
CAACTTATTCACAAATATAATAGATTGAGCCGCACGGGCGGCAGGTTGCCGCCCCTACGGCCGGAATGGACTTTTTTCACAGCCCCAGTTTTTTTCGCGCAAAGTGTGGAACAATAACCGTCTGCTGCCCCAGGGGCGACCGCTATGGTCGCTCCTACATCAGAACAAGATGCGCAGCCGCGCACAAAATGACCCCGATCGCGGTCGGAAGTACCGCGGCGAGGACGGTCCATTTCAGACTGCGCGTCTCGCGCCGGACTGTCAGCAGCGTTGTGAGACAGGGCCAGTGGAACAGCATGAACAGCATACAGCACACGGCCGTGCCCGCTGTCCAGCCCTGCGCGGTCAGCAGCGTGCCGAGCTCCGGCAGCGAGGGAATTTCGGCGAGCGTGATGCCGGAGGTATAGAGCATCAGCGCCGAGGGCAGCACGATCTCGTTGGCCGGGGCGCCTAAGAGAAAGGCCAGCAGCATCGCACCGTCCAGCCCGAGGAAGCGTCCGAGCGGATCCAGCCAGGCCGTCAGCACGGCGAGCACGTTGCCGCCGCCGAGCTGCCAGTGCCCCAGCAGCCACAGCAGCGCGCCGGCGGGGGCCGCGGCCGCGACCGCACGAGCGAGGACGAACAGCGTCCGGTCGAGCAGCGAGCGCACCAGCACCTGGCCGAGCCGGGGGCGGCGGTAGGGCGGCAGTTCGAGTACAAAGTCGGCGCCGCCGCCCGGCAGCACGGTGCGCGAGAGCAGCCAGGTGCTCCCGAGCGTCAGCACCGCGCACAGCGCGACGCAGAGCGTCAGGCCGAGCGCCGCACTGAGCCCACCGCTGCCGAAAAACACGGCCGAGAGCGCGATCAGCGTCGGGAAGCGCCCGTTGCAGGGCATCAGAGCGCTTGTCAAAATCGCCAGCAGCCGCTCCCGCGGCGAGCCGATGATTCGGCAGCCCACGACGCCGGCCGCGTTGCAGCCTAAGGACATACACATCGTCAGTCCCTGCCGCCCGCAGGCGCCGCAGGGCTCGAAGGGGCCGTCCAGCTGGTAGGCGAGGCGCGGCAGCAGCCCCGCATCCTCCAGCAGCGTAAAGAGCGGGAAGAAAATCGCCATCGGCGGCAGCATCACGCTCACGACCCAGGCCAGGACGCGCCACGCGCCCTCGGTCAGCATGGCGCACAGCCACGGCGGCGCGCCGAGCCAGGCGAGCGCGCGGCCAATCGGCGCCTCCAGCGAGAAGAGCAGTCCTCCGAGCCATTCCGACGGCACGTTGGCCCCGACCACAGTCAGCCAAAGGATCCCGGCCAGCAGCGAGAGCATGAGAAGCGGCCCCGTGACCGGCCCCAGCAGTACCCGGTCGAGCCTCCGGTCCCGGCTGTCGTCGGGGCGAAAGCCTTCGCGGCCGTCGCTTCGATGGCAGACCCGTGCGGCGATCGACTCGGCCAGCTCCCACTGGGCGCGGATGCACAGCGCCTCGCCGACGCAGCCGTCGGCCCCGCGGTCGAGGCCCATGGCCGCGCCGTCGGGGTAGGGGACCGCCAGCGGCGTCGGCGTCGGGGCGGCGAACAGGGCGTCCAGCGCGCGCAGGACCTTGCGGCGGCTGCTGCGCCGGTGCGCCACAAGGCCGACCACCGGAACGTGTAATATAGAAGAAAGCGCCTCGGTATCCACCGTCAGGTGCTTTTTTTCAGCCTCGTCAAGCAGATTGACCACCACCAGAACGCGCTTCACCATCTCGGCCACCTGCAGCGCCAGCACGAGACTCCGGCTGAGCGCGCAGGCGTCGCAGACCACCACGGCCGCGTCACAGCCGCCGCGGCAGAGCGCGTCACGCGCGATCTGCTCCTCGCCCGAGCGGGCCAGCAGGGAATAGGTGCCTGGCAGGTCAATGATACGGTAACCGCCCGCACGGCCCTCTGACAGCTCCACGGTCTTGCCAGGCCAGTTGCCCGTGTGCTGCCGCAGACCGGTCAGCGTGTTAAACAGCGTGGATTTTCCCACATTGGGGTTGCCCGCCAGGGCGATCACGCGGCCGCTCATGACTTGCACTCCAGCCAGACGCCCCGGCTGTCGCTGCGCCGCAGGGCCAGCACCGTACCGCGCACGTCGTAGCAGCCCGCGCGGCCGCTTTTTCGCCGGTCGAGACAACGGACAAGGGCGCCGCGCGTCAACCCCAGCTCCTGCAGACGCCGCTCGAGCGCGCCCTGCCCATCCACAGCGGCCACAGTCCCCGACTGCCCGGCCGGCAGCGCGTTCAGACGCAGCAAAGCTTCCATGGTGATCCCCCCAAAAAAAACGAATCGGACTTCGCCCCATCCTATGCGCAGCGTTCTCTTTCGTGCCTATGGAGGCGATGGCGATAGATACGCTGAATAAAATGGCTCTTGTGTACGGGGAAAAGAAAGGATTATAATAGAGCGCAGGAAAGACGGACGCGACACGAGGAGGGAACTCCCATGAAAGAAAAAGAATTCAGCATCAATCAAAACGGCTGCAGCATCCGCTGTAAGCTGTACGACGCGGCCGGCACGCCGGAGCGGGTCGTGCTCTGTGCGCACGGCTTCGGCGGGCACAAGAACAACCGGGCGGCGGCGCGCTTTGCCGAGTATGTGACTGCCAAGCAAAAGGGCGTCGCGGTGCTTTGCTTCGACTGGCCCTGCCACGGCGAGGACGCGCGGAAAAAGCTGCTGCTGGACGATTGTGAGATGTATATCCGCTGTCTCACCGACTATGTGCACTTACAGTACCCCGGCGCGGCGCTGCAGGTGTACGCGACAAGCTTTGGCGGCTATCTGTTCCTCAGGTACATCGCGGAGCACGGCAATCCCTTCGACAGGCTCGCTCTGCGCTGTCCGGCCGTGCCGATGTACCAGGCAATGACGGAGCGTATCGTCACCGCCGAAGAGGCGGAAAAGCTGAAAAAAGGGAAGGATATTCTGGTGGGCTTCGACCGGAAGGTCAAAATCAGCCCGGACTTTCTGGACAGCCTGAAGGCCGCCGATCTGACATCGCTGGACTTTACGCCTTTTTGCAACGATATCCTGATCCTGCACGGAACCAAGGACGAGATCGTACCGATCCGGGCCGTCGAGGCCTTTGCGGAAAAGAACCGCATCCCGTTTTTTCCGATCGAAAACGCCGACCACCGCTTTATCGACCCCAAGGCCATGCACGAGGCGATCGAGTTGATCGCGGAGTTCTTGGCATGATAAAGAGATTTGATTGGGCGTTACAGCTTCTCGGTGCCGGCATCGACGCGGCGGAGACAGCCGGACATATCGACATCCGTGCGGAT
>CACXDT010000310.1 GCA_902766405.1 Oscillospiraceae bacterium | reverse complement strand
TGCTCCAAGTGCCACCCCTTCTACACCGGCAAGCAGAAGCTGGTCGACACCAGCGGCCGTGTGGATAAGTTCAACAAGAAGTACGGCATCAAGTAAGATACGGCAACTGCATAGAAAAAGGCCCGCGGACACAAATCCGCGGGCCTTTTTCGGTGCTGAACAGTTTTTAGCTTAAATTTCCCGTTGCGTACATGACGGCCGAGACGGCGACGACCGGCGCGGTCTCACAGCGCAGGATACGCTCGCCCATCGAGCACAGGTGCAGCCCGGTGATTTTGGCAAGCTTGGCCTCGAACTCGGCAAAGCCGCCCTCCGGCCCGGTCATAATGGCACAGGTTTGAATATCGCGGTGGGCCTCCAGCACGGCGTTGAAGGGCTCGCGCTCGCCGGTTTCGTACATAAAAAGGCCGAGATCCTTCTTGATCGCGCAGTCCAGCGCCCCGGCGTAGTCGCCGATCCAGCCCACCTGGGGGATAATACCGCGGCCGGACTGCTTGGCGGCCTCCTCGGCGATGCGCTGCCAGCGATCGAGCTTTTTCTCGGGCGTCTCGGGCTTGGCCACGCAGCGCTCGGACAGGAAAAACTGGATCTCATACGCGCCGGCCTCGACGCATTTCTGGATGATATAGTCGGTCTTGTCGCCCTTGGGCAGGCCACAGAGCACCGTGACCTTCACGCTGGGCTCGGCGGGGCAGGGGACGACCTCGATCACCTCGGCCTGGGCCTCTTCCTTGTCCGCATAGACAAGGCGGCACTTGTAGTCGGTGCCCTTGCCGTCGCAGATGATCACATCCTCACCCGGGCGCAGGCGCAGCACGCGCACGTGCTCGGCGTCCCGGCCGCGCAGGATCGCCATGCCCCCCAGCAGATTGGTTCCGGCCATAAAAAATCTTGGCATGTTCGTGTCCCCCATCGGTAATATACGTGTATTATCGCACAACGCACACCGCTTTGCAAGAGAAAGCATAGAATGGTTCGCAAGGAAGTGATGTCATGGAACGCGATTGGGAGCGCCGCCTCGAGAGCTTCGAGCGCGTCTGGCGCCGCGTTGGCGCGAGCGGCCCTCCACCTTTCGAACCGCTGCCGCCTCCCCCGCCGCGGCCCGGCAGGGTACCGGCGCAGCGCCCGCCGCAGCCGATGCGTCCGGGGCCAGGCGGCCGACCAAACAGGCCACCGCCACCCCCGCTGCCGCCACCGCCTCCCCCGCCGCCGAGACCCGCTCCCGGCGGTCGTCCGAACCAGCGCCCCTGCCGCCGCCCCGGCTGCCGCGGAAACTGGGGGAGAAGATAGATAAAGAACAGCGGCGAAAAACAAGACAAATCCTGTGGTTTATATCGTAGGGGCGGCAATCTGCCGCCCGCCGCGCTCCCCAGTTCAGCAAGCGCTAAAAAGGAAAGTACAAGGGGCTGTCTCAAAATAGACGGCAGTTGAAATAAACGGCACTAAGCCCAATACGACCGTAGGGGCTGGCGCCCTCGACAGCCCGGCAGGAGCATGGTTATATTTGTTACACTTATGGGCGAATACGCACTGAGAAAACGCGTATTCGCCCATAATAGTTCAAATATCTCTGTTTTTTCCGCACGGGACGTCCGGAGGCCGTCCCCTACGGCAGCACCGATATTTCGCTGCGGTATATGTCGCGCATGTGGTTTTTAGGGAAACGCCTGTTGCGGTATCAGTAATTCTCCGCGTGTACCTCGAAATAGCTCTGCGGGTGGGCGCAGACCGGGCAGACGTCGGGGGCCTTCGTGCCGACCACGATGTGGCCGCAGTTGCGGCACTCCCAGACCTTGACCTCGCTCTTTTCAAAGACCTGCTGGGCCTCCACGTTCTTCAGCAGCGCGCGGTAGCGCTCCTCGTGGTGCCGCTCGATCTCGGCAACCATGCGGAACTTTTCGGCCAGCTCGGGGAAGCCCTCGGCCTCGGCGGTCTCGGCAAAGCCCTGGTACATATCTGTCCACTCGTAGTTCTCGCCGTCGGCCGCAGCGCCGAGGTTCTGGGCCGTGCTGCCGATGCCGCCCAGCTCCTTGAACCACATCTTGGCGTGTTCCTTCTCGTTGTCGGCCGTCTTCTGGAACAGCGCGGAGATCTGCTCAAAGCCCTCCTTCTTCGCCGCCGAGGCGAAATAGCTGTACTTGTTCCTGGCCTGGCTCTCGCCGGCGAAAGCGGCCTCCAGGTTCTTCTCGGTCTGTGTTCCGGCGTATTTGTTTGCCATAATGATTTCTCCTTCCAAAGTGACTGTTTACTGCCCATTGGGCATCTGACCGGTATGATTGCAGCGAAAGCCTGCGCTTCCATAGGTATTAGCTGATTCAAATTTCCATTTCGTCTTCGATAGTATGCCTGCCTATGCGAAAAATGATTCCGTCTTCATTATATCTGTTCCCCGGTCATCCGTCAACAGCCGCATTTGATTGGGCGATAGAAATATGTGGGTGATGATCTGAGTAATCAGCCTTGTTTTTCAACGCGTTATTCATCGATAAAGCGGAAATATGCTTAGCAAAGGGGCTGTGAAAAAAGTCCGTTCCGGCCGTAGGGGTCGGCGTCCTCGACGACCCGCGCGGATCAAAAAATAATTCCTATAGAAATCTCCGGCGAAGAGCGGTCAAAAAACGTCCGAGTTCGCCGGAGATTGGTGTTTTTTCTTGGCTCGCCCCCGCCGTGAGGCGAGGGGAGAGCTGGCGCGCAGCGCCTGAGAGGGGACTTTGCCGTGTCGGTTCTGC
>CACXDT010000309.1 GCA_902766405.1 Oscillospiraceae bacterium | reverse complement strand
TCCGCGGATGCGTGAGCAGATGATCAGAGGGAAGGACAAACATCACCGCGTCCTCATATTTTTTTGAGATATGTACGGCACCCAGACCGATGCAGGGCGCTGTGTTCCTTCCGACCGGCTCGCAGAGGATATTCTGCTCCGGCAGGCTCGGCAGCTGCTCCCGCACGAGTTCCTTATATCTGCGATTTGTGGCGATATAAATATCCTCCAAATCGACCGTCGGCAGAATTCGTTCCACGGTCTTCTGGATCATGGTCTTTCCGTCATCCGTCAGCGACAAAAACTGCTTGGGCATGTTTGCCCGGCTTTTCGGCCAGAAGCGCTCTCCACGCCCTCCAGCCATAATCAGGGCTGTCTTCTTCAATGTGTGTTCCTCCTATATGCGGGAGAGCAGCACGCGGCATGTCCCCCGAATTGTGTAATCCCCCATTGCGGCCGGCAGAAAATACGAAGTACCGCGCTCAAAGGGATAGTTTGTTCCGTCATGTACAATCTCACCGCTCCCCTCCACGCAGAGAATATACTGAAAGGAGCAGCCATCGCAGAGCAATCGGATCTCTGTGTGTACATCCAGCCTGTTGGCCTTGAAATACCGGCAGGAAAACATCTCTGTCATGGTAAAGGCAGGAAAGCATACCGTGCTGTTCGCTTTACAGTCTTCGGGAAGCATCGGCTCGCAGTTGAGAACCTTTATCGCACGCTCCAGCTGCAGCGCACGCTGCTTTCCGTCCGCTCCCCGGCGCTTGAAATCATATACCCGGAAGGTGGTGTTGGAATTCTGTTGGATCTCCGCCACAAGAATCCCCGCGCCAATGGCATGGATCGTGCCCGGTGTAATGTAGAATACGTCGCCTTTTTTGACCGGAACCCGGTTGAGCACCTCGCAGATACTTCCATCCTCCGAGCGGCGCAGGATCTCCTCCGGCGTGACGCGCCGGGAGAACCCGAAATAGATGGCGGCCTGCGGCACGCTGTCCATAACATACCACATCTCCGCCTTTCCCTGCTCGCCGTTTTTCGTCAGCGCAGTCCGGTCGGAGGGGTGAACCTGGATGGAGAGATCCTTCTGCGCGTCGATCAGCTTGACCAGGATAGGAAAACAGTCTCTGCTGCAGTCCGTCCCCCAAAAGCCGTTTTTGTCCATGGCTCCGAGCTCCTGCAGTGTTTTCCCACGCAGAGGGCCGCTCGCTACGGTGGACATACCGTCCGGATGCACGGCCAGCTCCCAGCTCTCCGCTGTCACATCCGGCGCATCGCTTTTTCCGTATTCATTTTTCAGCCGTTCTCCGCCCCAGAGCGTCTCCTTGTAGCAGGGATGAAGACATAAAGGCGTATACTTCATTTCTCTTCCAGCACCTCACGGCAGACGGCTCTCAGCCGGTCTGCGGAGGCTTCCCATGTGTATTTGTTTTCCTGGTAATGCCCCAGACCAATCAGCTCATCCCGGCGGGCTTTGTCTGTAATCACGCGAAAAACGCCCGACACGATGGAAAACTCCGAAATCGTCAGGAGTCGATCGCTGCGCGCGATGCTCCGTCGCAGCCCTTCGTCCAGACGCCGACGGTTCCGCGCATCCATCGTTTCCGGAAAGCGAAAAAAGGTCATGTCATAGATAAAGGTCATAACCTTCCCCGCAATACGCGGAGGGACAACATAGTTGAAGAAAATACTCAGATCCGCTTTTGTCGGGAAAAAAGATTCATAATACAGCGGCAGAAACCGCCAGATTCGCCGATACACGCCGTAGGGGAACAGACGGCTCTCATGGATCGGCATGCGGATCCCCCGGAGCGCTTCGCTGTTGTCATTGCGCCCGCAGAAGTTGAGCAGGTTACCGCAAAAATGCAGGCTTTCATCATCTTCAAGCCGTTTTGCCAGCCAACAGAACTTTTTCTATACGAAGATGCCATTTGCCCATAGAAATCTTATTTTACTTTTATATAGTATATCATAGAATTTGCATTTTGCAATATCATCGCAATTAAACAGATTTACTCATCGGTTGACGGTGAATGATACTAAAACCTGATAAGAAGAAGGCAAAGATTTGCGAGCTGGATTTGGGTCAGACAAGGCGGCGGCCGCAGAGCAAAATGGATACATTTGGTCAAGGCGGCCAACGCAGTATGGCATAAACCCGGCCGCAAAGACGGTCTGATTTCTATTGAGACCATGTCAGGCACGGATTGCATTTTGTCCCGTCCTATGTTATTATTGGTTTGAAAAAGATTGAATTAATGCAAGGAGCCTCCATGAGCGACAACTTTTTTGCCTACATTTCGCGTATGCGCTATATCGGACGCTGGGCGCTGATGCGCAACGCCCTGCCAGAGAACATTCAGGAGCACAGCCACATGGTGGCCGTACTGGCCCACGCGCTGGGCGTGATCCGCCGTGATGTCTTCGGCGTCGCATGCGATCCGAACGAGGCCGCCGTTGTGGCGCTGTTCCACGACAGCAGCGAGATCCTGACCGGCGATCTGCCGACGCCGATCAAATACCACAGCGCGACGATCGCGTCCGCCTACCGCGAGGTGGAGGAGCTGGCGAACGAGCAGCTGCTGAGCACCCTGCCCGAAGCAATGCGCGGTGCCTACGCGCCGATCCTCGCCGGCGAGGTGCACGAGCGCTGCTACGACCTGGTCAAGGCCGCCGACAAGCTCTCGGCCTATCTCAAGTGCGTGGAGGAACGCAAGGCCGGCAACCACGAGTTTCTCTCGGCCGAACGGCAGACGCTCGAATGGCTGCGCGCGCAACATATGCCCGAGGTCGACTATTTCCTCGAGCGTCTGGCTCCGGCTTTCGAGCTGGATCTCGATGAACTCGGCAGTATACGGTGAGGAGGTGCATCGCCCATAGAAAAGAGCAAAATGGATCGCATCAGCGAGCTGACCAGACTGTCGCGCGAGCGCGAGCTCAGTCCTGAGGAACAGGCCGAGCGCGCCGAACTCAGAAGTGAATACTTGAAAGAATGGCGCCGCAGCACGCTTGCCGTGCTGGAAAATACCTATATCCAGACCCCGGACGGCAGGAAACACAAGCTCCAGCGGAAAAAGTGAAGATACTTGAAATTAAATTTTGAAGTATCTGTTTGTTTTTGGTCTTTTTGTGTCATATATCGGAAAAACCGCCCAAATCTAGTCCTAAAACGGTCTCAACTTTCGTTACCAATCCCACAAAGCTCAACTTTTGTGTTAAGATGACAACACAAAGAAGGCAGGAAATACAACCAAATGAGGGGCTGAGACTTATGGATGATATCCGGCAAGAGTTTGAAGCCTGCGCGGACCTGCTAAACGCCATCGGAGATCGGCAGCGCCAACATATCATCACCAAAATGTTGGACGAGAGCGTTTCCGGCAGCCGCGTCGTTGAGATTGCAAAGCTCACCAACCTCTCTCGACCGGCCGCGTCACGACACATGCAGATACTCCGAAAAGCTGGCATCGTTACCGCCAGGAAGGACGGCACCCGTATTCGGTATTACCTCAATCCGGATCCGGAAGAGCTGCACCGGTTGGAACTTCTGGTACAACGTGTGCAGGAAATCATGAAAACGAGAGTTTTTGAACCGGAAGGCGAGGCTCTTGACGATTGAATCCAGCACCGTTCGCAGCTGAACCGCACGAAACACCCAGGCAGGACACATTTCCCGCCTGGGCGTTTTGTTGCCTCTCTTGGCTCGCCCCCGCCGCAAGGCGAGGGGAGAGCTGGCGCGCAGCGCCTGAGAGGGGCAATGCCAGCACTGGATTAGCAGCTTTTTTGACTGACAGCCCCTCTCCGTCACTTCGTGACACCTCTCCCCGACGCGGGGCGAGGCAAGTGCCTTTTGTTTCCCATCGCATATAATCCGCGGTTTTTCTTCGGAAAATACTTGCATTCCACGCCGGTCGATGGTAAAATTCCATTTTGTGTTGAAAATCTATTCTTGTTACCCCAAGGAGGGGCTTCTATGGACAAACTGAGAAATATTGCCATTATCGCGCACGTCGATCACGGCAAGACCACGCTGGTGGACGAGATGCTCAAGCAGTCCGGCGTCTACCGGGAGAATCAGGAGGTCGTCGACCGTGTGATGGACTCCAATGACCTTGAGCGTGAGCGCGGCATCACGATCATGGCCAAGAATACCGCCGTCTGGTACGGTGACACCAAGATCAACATCGTCGACACGCCGGGCCACGCGGATTTCGGCGGCGAGGTCGAGCGCATCCTGAAGATGGTCAACGGTGTCATTCTGCTGGTTGACGCGGCCGAGGGCCCGATGCCGCAGACCCGCTTCGTTCTGAGCCGCGCGCTGGAGCTCGGCCACCGCGTGATCGTCGTCGTCAACAAGATCGACCGCCCCGATCAGCGCATCCACGAGGTCGTGGACGAGGTGCTGGAGCTGCTGATGGATTTAGACGCCACCGACGAGCAGTTAGACTCCCCCATGCTGTTCTGCTCGGGCCGCAACGGCACCGCGAGCTACTCCCCCGATGTCGCCGGCACCGACTTAAAGCCGCTGTTCGACACGATCCTCGAGTATATCCCGGCCCCTGAGATGGACGAGAGCGCCCCCTTCCAGATGCTCGTCAGCAGCATCGACTACAACGAGTATGTCGGCCGCATTGCGATCGGCCGCATCGAGCGCGGCATCATCCGCCAGAACGAGGAGATTGAGGTCTGCAACTACCACGACCCCGAGGCCGTCAGCCGCAAGGCCAAGGCCGTCGCCCTGTTCCAGTTTGACGGGCTCAACCGCGTGCCGGTCACCGAAGCCGGCGCCGGCAATATCATCGCCATGAGCGGCATCGGCAACGTGACCATCGGCGACACGGTATGCGCTCGCGGCTTTGCCGAGGCGCTGCCCTTCGTCAAGATCAGCGCCCCGACCGTCGAGATGACCTTCTCGGTCAACGACAGCCCCTTTGCCGGGCAGGAGGGCAAATTTGTCACCTCCCGCCAGATCAGCGAGCGGCTGAAGCGCGAAACGCTCAAGGACGTGTCACTGCGCGTCTCTGACGTTGAGGGCAGCACCGACAGCTTCAATGTGGCCGGACGCGGCGAGATGAGCCTCTCGATCCTGATCGAGACCATGCGCCGCGAGGGCTATGAGTTCCAGGTCTCGCCCCCGCGCGTGCTGTATCAGGAGATCGACGGCAAGCGCTGCGAGCCG
>CACXDT010000308.1 GCA_902766405.1 Oscillospiraceae bacterium | reverse complement strand
CGGGCCGTCCAGGGGGCCGGCCCCTACGGCAACTCCAGCATCTCGCCACTAAAAACGCCCCGCTTCCAGTTTTGAGACAGCCCCTTCACCTTATCCCGGCAGATAGGCCATCGGGTCGACGGTCTGGCCGTTCGCCGTCATGGCGAAGTGCAGATGGGTCTGCTGGCCGCTCTCGCCGATGGCGGTATCCCCCACCGCGCCGATCACCGCGCCGCAGGCGACAACGTCGCCGGTGATAACCGTGGGCTCGGCCGCCAGATTGGCATAGATGCCGCGGCTGCCGTCGCCGTGGTCGATGACGACCACCGTACCCAGCAGATCGTCGCGCGTCACACACTCGACCACACCGGCGTGGGCCGCCACGACCTGCTGGCCGATCGGGGCCAGAATATCGACGGCCTGGTGTACGCGCCAGTCGCGCATGGTGCTGTCGTAGTTCAGCACATCCTGGCTGTAGCCGCGCTCGATATCACCGCTGACGGGCCAGATATAGCTCGGCCCCATGACAGCCACGACCGCGCTTGTCGGCTCGGGCTCGGGCTCGAAGACCTCGGTCAGTCCCTCCTCAATGAGCGCGGGAGCGTCCTCCATGACATCGATCGCAGGCGTCTCCTGCGGTGTGACAATGATGGTTTCGACCCTGCGGTCGTCATAGCGGGGAACGATAGCGGTATCGCTGCTCTGCATAGTCTCATTTCCCGATGCCAGCATCCAGAAGGAAACGCCGATAACGGCCAGGCACAGGAAAAGGACTATGTAGAAGCCCTTCCCCGCGAAGAATCTCTCCAGCGCATTGCCGGAGCCACTGTTGTTCATGATCTTACCTCCGCTTACATGAATTGGTTTGCAGAGCTATTTTTGCCGCGGGAGGGAAGATTTATACACACAAAAATACAAAGCCAGATAGCAAAGAACGATACGTCTCGTAGGGGCGGCTATCAGCCGCCCGCGCGCAGAAAGCATCGATTGGCATAAAAATTGGGCAAATTCGTACTATAGCACGAATTCACCCAACTTTAATATAGAACCTCTTATGATACCGTGCGGGCGGCTGATAGCCGCCCCTACGGCATATGCGGGTCTTTTTCAAAACCCTTTCGGATAAAACAGGCTACTATTACTTGTTCTTGACGGAGAAGAAAGCGTCCTTGCCGGGATACTGGGCGACATCGAAGAGCTCTTCCTCGATGCGGAGCAGCTGGTTGTACTTCGCAACACGGTCGGTGCGGGAGGGAGCACCGGTCTTGATCTGGCCGGCGTTCAGGCCGACGACGATGTCAGCAATTGTGGTATCCTCGGTCTCGCCGGAGCGGTGGGAGACAACGGCGGTATAGCCGGCGCGGTTGGCGGTCTGGATGGTGTCGAGAGTCTCGGTCAGGGTGCCGATCTGGTTGACCTTGATCAGAACGCTGTTGGCAACGCCGAGCTCGATGCCCTTCTTGACGCGCTCAACATTGGTGACGAACAGGTCGTCGCCGACGAGCTGGACACGATCGCCCAGAGCGTCAGTCAGCATCTTCCAGCCTTCCCAGTCGTCCTCAGCCATGCAGTCCTCGAGGGAGATGATCGGATAGCGGTCGCAGAAGCCAACCCACATATCGACCATTTCCTGACGGGTCATGGTGACGCCGCGCTTGGGCAGGTGATAGCACTGATCCTCAGGATTGAACCAGTCGGAGCAGGCCGCGTCCATGGCGATCATGAAGTCCTCGCCGGGCTTGTAGCCGGCAGCCTCGATACCCTTGACCAGAGCCTTCAGGCCGTCCTCGTCGCTGGCAAGATCGGAGGGAGCATAACCGCCCTCGTCGCCGACGGAAGAGGTGTGCAGAACCTTAGCGAGCGCATGGAAAACTTCGGAGCACATGCGCAGGGCTTCGCGCCAGCTGTTGGCGCCGACAGGCATGATCATATACTCCTGAATGTCAGCGGAGCTGCTGGGAGCGTGCACGCCGCCGTTGAGGACGTTCATCATCGGGACGGGCAGGGTCTTGGCGTTGACGCCGCCAATGTAGTTGTACAGGCTCATGCCGGTAGCCTCGGCAGCGGCCTTGGCGACAGCCAGGGAAGCGCCCAGGATGGCGTTGGCGCCCAGGCGGCTCTTGTTGGGGGTGCCGTCGAGCTCGATGAGCATCTTATCGATAGAGGTCTGATCCAGAGCGTTCAGGCCCAGCAGAGCCTCAGCGATCTCGCCGTTGACGTTCTCGACAGCCTTCAGAACACCCTTGCCAAGGTAGCGGGACTTGTCGCCGTCACGGAGCTCGCAGGCCTCGTGCACGCCGGTGGAAGCGCCGGAGGGGACAGCCGCACGGCCAACGGTGCCGTCGTCCAGGGTGACCTCGACTTCGACTGTGGGATTGCCGCGGGAGTCGAGAATCTCACGGCCCATGACGTCAACGATCTCTAAATACTGCTTCATGAATGAAAGCCTCCTTATTATCTTTGGTTTAAGTTCGGGAACGGCATATTTTTGTCCCGGACACCAAGTGCGGAAATATTATATCCCATTCCTGCGGAAAAAGGAAGAGGAACTTCGCTGAAAATGTGAATTTATTATGACAAATCCATATTTTTGTGAATTTCGACGGGAGCCGGAGACACCACAAAATGTGGGAGGTACATCAATGGTACCTCCCACGGTCTTGTTATTGATATTCGTACTTCGGGAACTTGTCGATGTCGTAGGGGGACTTCATCGTGTCCTTGCGCTCCATGTCGTCGTAGTGCTTTTTCAGAAACGGCTCGACGACGTTGAACAGCAGCTTGCCGTCCAGGTCGAAGAAGAACACGATAAACAGCGCGACATTGGCCAGCAGGACGAGCTTCAGCAGCTTACCCAGCAATTTCTTCATTCCAGCTTACCTCCCTTACCAGGTCATGGAGTCGTCAAACTCGAGCAGGGACGGATCGAGCGGCTCTTCATGCATGACGGTCGTCATATAGTCGTTGATGAGACGGCGGATCTCCGCGCGGGAGACCGTACGGCTGTCGGGCAGCGCGTGGGGGATCCAGAAGGCGTTGATGTCCCTGTCGCGGAACTCGTCCTCGAACAGGCCGTGCAGGCCCTGCACGCCCTTGCACTGCAGCTGGTCATACATGGCGACCATGTCGCAGTTGAATTTCTCCATGTACTCCCAGAGCTCGAACATGTGCTTCATGCCGCCGACGGCCATGCGCCGCATCGGCGCCCACATGTGGTACTGTGCCATGTCCTCAAGCGTGTGCTCGTAGCTGTCGGTGCGGATGGTCATATCGAACATCAGCGAGTCCATGTTGATCACGACGTTGAGACCCCAGCAGTTGTAGGCCCAGGTGCACCAGTTGGAGTAGTACAGCGGCGCGCAGGACCAGGCGATCACGCGGTGGCGCGTGTTCGGGAAGGTCTTCGTCCTGCGCTCGACGGTCTTCTCCATGATCTTGCGGACCTTGCGGTCGACCTCGTGCCAGATCTCATTGTCGCCGTACTGCGACTGATAGATGCGGTAGAGCGCCTGGGCGACGCCGTTGATCGGATAGAACTCGGTGTTGGCGGCCACATCCCACTTCTCCCACTCGAATTCCTGCAGCTCGTTCTGCAGCTTCAGCTTTTTGACAAGCTGTTCGTAGCTGAAGGGCACGCCGGTCTGCTCCTCGATGAATTTCCACATCTGCTCGATCTCGGCCATGCAGTGCTTCTTCACCAGCGGATCGTCGAAGAGCATCGGCATCGGCAGGGCGAAGATGGGCTTATCCAAAAACCAGTCCTGCAAATTTGAGGTGGCGACCGAAGCGTCGCAGGCCTCGTTGCAGATGATGGCAAAGGGGGCGTAGTCGGGCACGTCGTCCTGCACGAAGATGCCGGCCTCGGCCTGGCACATCGGGCAGGGGTCGCCGGGCAGACCGATCGACTGCACCGCGTCGATGTAGTTGAGCACCGTGTGCGAGTTGACGTGGCAGGTGACGAAATACGGGATCATCTCCATCGAGACGTTCTCGAACTTGTCGGACCAGGGGTAGAACACGCCGCCCCAGACGGTCTCGTTGTGGGCGATCGTGTGCCAGTAGGCTTCGTTCTTCTCGCCGCCGTGCAGACGGGTGTCGGCCTTGAACATACGCTGGAACTGCTTGATGGTCGAATTGACCATGCCGCGGTAGTGCCAGGCCGAGGCGGCCAGCGCCGGGCCGCGCAGGCCCTCGAGCCCGCGGTCGAACCAGTGCAGCACCGGCAGATAGGTCTGACCGACCCAGCGGTAGCGCCACACGCCCTTGGCAAAATTGACAACACCGCCGTACTTCATCAGATCCATGACCATGGTGATGTAGTTGTACAGCCAGATCATGTAGAAATAGTACAGCGTATCCTTGACGCCGCGCCACTCGCGGTGCCTGTAGAGGCCGGTCTTGCCCTCGTACAGCTCGCCCAGGCGGCGCTCGCCGTGGGGCTTGCCGTTCCAGAAGTCCTTGAACTTCTTGGCAAGCTCCTGCCGATCCATCTCTCCGATGGCGGCTTTCAGCCCGGAAACATCAAAGGGGTTTTTCATGCCTGTGCTCCCTTCTGGATGTGTTTGATCTCAACACTCTCGATAAAGGCCTGGAAGCGGGTGCGCAGCTGTCCCGAGGCCGCGTTGATGTACTCCTTCTCGATCGAGCAGACCGGGATGCCGAAATCGCGCTGCATGATGACCGTGTCGATCACGCGCTCGTAGCTCCAGTATTCGCAGAACTTGTTCGAGGCGATAATCAGGCCGTCGGCGTGGTACTCCTTACACAGGTCGGCCACGCGCTGTTTGCGCGCGCGCATCTCGTGCTGATCCATAAAGCGCGGGCAGATGCTCTGCTCGAGATAGTGGCGGGCGATCGCGTGCAGCGGATCCTCCCCTTCCCGGATCTCGATGATCTGGCGCGTCTCCTGCGAGCCGTAGCAGTAGCGGTCGGCCACAACGAGCGCGCCGCAGCTCTCGATCAGCTTGGTGAAATCGGGGTCGTCGTTCTCCGAGCCCGAGAGTACGACCTTGCAGCGGAAAGTCTTCCGCATATCCGGCTCGCGGGTTTTCAGCTCCTCGGCCGTCTCGCGCAGATAGGGCAGGATCAGGTATTTCGGGCACACCAGCGAGACTAACTGGATCACATGGAACTCATAGCCGGTGATTGTGGGGTTATCCAGCTTGCGGTAGTCGCCGATCTCGCGGATCAGGCGCGAGACCTCGTTCTGCTGCTCGATGGCCTCACGCAGCGCCCCGTCCGAGATGTCGATGCCGAAGTGCTCGTGCAGGGGCCTGAGCACATGGTGCTCAAGCTGCTCGGCGTAGTATTCGACGCTGATGTTGTTCTTTTTGAAAGGGACATCGGTGAATTCAACAAAGAAGTCGTCGTTTTCGATAATGCGCATATCCTTGACGCTGTCCAAGTGCTTTTGCTGCAGATGCTCCTGGAAGCGGCAGGTGGCCGTGCAGGTCTCGGTGGCCATCTGGGCATCGAGGAAATTGAAGCCGCCCTCGAGCGCGCGCTCGAGCAGGCTGCGGGCATAGTGGCAGGTGCGGGCGGACATATAATAGGTGGCAATGTCCGGCGAGGTGCAGCGCGGCGCTCTCAGTCGGACAGAGAAGCAGCCGGGCAGGTCGAGCAATACTTCAGGCATGAAAAAGCAGGTGTAGCCGATCGCGCGCTTGCCCTCGGCCCTGCCCTGCTTGACCAGATCGTTATTGGCCTCCTGAAGCAGGTTTTCAAAAAAGATCAGGTGCTTTAGGTCTTTCAATCCATTACCCCCTTCACATAAGGCAATACCGCATAATTCGGCGAGAGCGAATCCTGAGAAAATCTGGGTTCTGATGATGGCACTTTTTTGCAGAAATACTTTGTGTATTTCAAGAAAAAGTGACGAAATCAGGGCACAGATTTTCCAGGAGGAGCCGAAGGCGAATTGTGCAGTGTTGCCATCAGGAACTGTGCTCCGGTTCGGCCATCTCTGCCGGGAAAACAGATAACAGGCCGAAATCTGATTTCAGTATACCAATCTGTCAGATGATTGTCAATTCCATATCTCGTCATTTTGAATAAAAAACGTATTCTCAATGCCGGGAATTCTCCATATATATGCCAATAAATGTATATAGGACGAAATACGCGGAGACATATTCCGTGAAAAAGGCGTTGTCTCAAAATAGTTAAAGAGACTATTGAGAGGCAACGCCTCTTTCATTTGGCCAAGATTGTGGAAAAAGGCGGCCTGTT
>CACXDT010000307.1 GCA_902766405.1 Oscillospiraceae bacterium | reverse complement strand
GACCACCAACGGACTTTTGATCGACGACGATGTCATCGACTTCTGCAACCGCGAGATGCACAATGTCGTCCTCTCGCTCGATGGGCGCAGGGAGGTCCACGACCGCTTCCGCGTGGACTATGCCGGACGCGGCAGCTGGGAGCGCATCGTGCCGAAGTTCCAGAAGCTTGTCGCAGCGCGCGGCGGCAAAGACTACTATATGCGCGGCACCTTCACGCACCGGAACCCCGACTTCCTGAAGGACATCCAGACCATGCTGGATCTCGGCTTTACCGAGCTGAGCATGGAGCCCGTGGTCTGCGCACCCGACGACCCGATGGCCCTGACCGACGAGGATCTGCCGATCGTCATGCGGCAGTACGTGGAGCTCGCGGAGCTGATGCTGAAGCGCGAGCGGGAGGGGCGACCCTTTACCTTCTATCATTATATGATTGACCTCACGGGCGGGCCGTGCATCTATAAGCGTATCTCCGGCTGCGGCTCGGGCACCGAGTACATGGCCGTGACGCCCTGGGGCGACCTCTACCCCTGTCATCAGTTCGTCGGCGAGGAGAAGTTCCGGCTCGGCGATGTGTGGCACGGCGTGACCAATCCGGCGGCGCAGGCGGAATTTGCCAACAACAACCTCTACGCCAAGGACGAATGCCGCGACTGTTGGGCCCGGCTCTATTGCTCGGGCGGCTGCGCGGCCAACGCCTACCATGCCACCGGCTCGGTCATGGGTGTCTATCAACAGGGCTGCGAGCTGTTCCGCAAGCGCATGGAGTGCGCCATCATGCTGGGCGTGGCCCGCAGCGTCGGGGACGAAGACGAGGCATGACGACGCCGATCGTCGATTTTGTCCGGCACTATCGCGACAGCGGCGCGCGGCGGCTGCACATGCCGGGGCACAAGGGGAAGACGCGGCTCGGGCCCGAGGTGCTCGACATCACGGAGATCGACGGGGCCGATGTGCTCTACGCGCCGCGCGGCATCATTCGCGAGAGCGAGGAGAACGCCGCGCGCCTCTTTGGTTCGCGCCGCACGGTCTACTCCTGCGAGGGCTCGTCGCTGTGCATTCGCGCGATGCTGTTCCTCACCGCGCAGGCAGCGCGGGAGCAGGGGAGAGTGCCGGTCATTGCCGCCGGGCGCAACGCGCATAAGGTGTTCATCCTGGCCGCCGCCCTGCTGAATCTCGAGGTCCGGTGGCTGTGGGGACACCGCAGCGTGCTCAGCTGCCCGGTCACGGCCGCGGAGGTCGAGGCCTGTCTCCTCTCCGGGGATGTCACAGCCGTCTATCTGACGAGCCCGGACTATCTGGGGAATACCGTGGACATTGCCGCTATCGCGGCTGTCTGCCATCGGCATGGGGCATTGCTTTTGGTGGACAACGCCCACGGGGCGTATCTTAAGTTCCTCGCGCCGTCCCGCCATCCGCTGGATCACGGCGCCGATCTCTGCTGCGATTCGGCGCACAAGACACTCCCTGTGCTGACCGGCGGGGCCTACCTGCATCTTTCGCAAAATGCTCCGGCGTGGCTCGCGGACAGGATGGACGCGGCCATGGAGCTGTTTGCCAGCACCAGCCCCTCCTGGCTGATTTTGCAGTCGCTGGACATGGTCAACGCCTTGCTCGCCGGGGATTATCCCGCGTGCATCCGTCAGACGGCGTCGCGGCTCGATGCGCTGAAGACCCGCCTGTCCTGGGATACGCTGGGCGACGAGCCGCTCAAGCTGTGTATCCGCCCCAAGGGGCGAGGCTATACCGGTACGGAGTTGGCAGCGCTGCTCAAACGGCAGCATATTTTCTGCGAATTTGCCGACCCTGATTTCCTTGTGCTGATGGTCACACCGGAGACCGCCGCAGACGATCTGGACGCCGTAGAGCGCACCCTGTCGGAGATCCCGCCGAGGTCGCCCATCGAAACCGCGCCGCCTGTGCTTGGCTCTCCTGAGCCTGCGCTTACCGCGCACGAGGCGTTATTTGCCCCGTGCGAGTGGCTGCCGGTCGGCCAATGCCTCGGCCGCGTGCTTGCCGCGCCGACCGTCAGCTGTCCGCCGGCTGTTCCGATCGTCGTCAGTGGCGAGCGCATGGACGAAAAAGCGCTGGCTCTGCTTCACTATTACGGGATCGAGCGCTGCCTTGCCGTCAAAGAGCAGACCGGAGATTAAGGAAGAAAAGCTATCTTCACATATCTTATCTGTTCAATAGCAGAAGGGGCTGTCTCAAAACTGGAAGCGGGGCGTTTTTAGTGGCGAGATGCTGGAGTTGCCGTAGGGGCCGGCCCCCTGGACGGCCCG
>CACXDT010000306.1 GCA_902766405.1 Oscillospiraceae bacterium | reverse complement strand
CGATCCCCGAGGCGGAGGAGCGCCTGTCCTGGGGCATGCCCACCTTCTGGAAGGGCCGCAACATCATCCACTTTGCCCCGGCAAAAAACCACATCGGGCTGTATCCCGGAGCAGAGGCGGTGGTGTTTTTCGCGCCGCGTCTGACAGAATTCAAGACCAGCAAGGGCGCGATCCAGTTCCCCAACAAGCGCGAGCTGCCCCTGGAGCTGATCGCTGAGATCGCCCGGTGGTGCTGGGAGACGAACGGAAAATGAGCGAAAGGAAGGTCGAATACGACGCCGTCCTGCATGAAGAGCCGGACAGCGGCGGGGCGGAGGGAATCTTCGTACGGATACTGCCGCAGAAAGAGGGAGTGAAGTACCGTGCAATTCCACGAATACGGCGCCGATCAGAACGAGACGATCCTGCTGCTCCACGGCGGAGGCCTGTCCTGGTGGAACTATCGGGAGGCAGCGGAAAAGCTGCAGAATGAATATCATGTTATCCTCCCGATCCTGGACGGCCACGCGGGCAGTGATCGGCCGTTTACGACGATCGAGGACAATGCCGCTGAAATTATCTCCTTCATCGACGAACAGCTCGGCGGCTCCGTTTTGCTGATTGGGGGACTGTCGCTGGGCGGACAGATTCTGCTGGAAATGCTGTCGCAGCGCGCGGATATTTGTTCGTATGCCCTGGTCGAGAGCGCGGCTGTGCTCCCGTCCCAACTGACAAACGCCCTGATTGCCCCGGCCTTCGGCACAAGCTATGGGCTGATCCGAAACAGAAGCTTTGCCAAAATGCAGTTTCGGTCCCTGCACATCAAACCGGCGCTGTTCGAGGACTACTACCGGGACACCTGCCAGATCAAAAAACGGGACATGATCGCTTTCATGAAGGCGAACACGTCCTATGCCCTGAAGGATTCTTTCCGGGATACTGCGGCGACGGTGCATGTTTTCGTCGGAGAAAAGGAGACCGGCGAGATCCGGCGTTCTGCGGAAGCGCTCGGCCGTGCGCTCCCGTCGGCCAGGCTGCACCGCCTGCCGGCGCTGCGGCACGGAGAGTTTTCGCTCAACCGTGCGGAGCAGTACACAGATGCTATACGGCAAATCATTCGCGATATTTGAACCTGATTTGCAGAGCGGAAAAAGATTCCGAAAATGGTATTTCTCCTAAAACGTATTCTCAATTGAGAACAAATCCTTCAACAGGAAAGGGTGACGTTTTTTCACGTCACCCTTTCCTGGCTTTTGTCGTATTCGATCTCGCAATTCATGTACTTGAATTTCTGCTTTGATGCAGCACCACATTCGGCACGTGCCGCGCAAAGGTAGGGAGGAGTCTCTGTCCCCTCTCTACCCTGTATTCGTGGAGCGGACTTATGCGCGGCCGGAGACCATCGTGAAGGGCTGGCTGATGATGTCCTCGGTGGTGACATTGTCACCGTTGACTGCTGTTGCTGTGACGACATAGGTGTACGAGCCGGGGTTGAGACCGCCGAAGAACAGATAATCATTGATCGTGGCACTCAGATCGCACTCTTTATTCTGCGGATCAAAGACACGGGAGGCTTGAACGGCCTTGCCGTCCTCATCGAGAATCTGGCCGATCACGCTCGTCAGTATACCGACGTTCGTCGAAACAGTGCCCTGGATCATAAAGGGATTTCCCTGCTTGAGCTCGCTGGGATAGGTGGCGTCGCGGATCGTGATGATCGGGATCTGCGGATCGGCAATGGGAGCCGGCTCAGGGGTCGGCTCAGGAGTCGGCTCGGGAGTCGGCTCGGGAGTCGGAACCGCTGTGGGGGCAGGGGTCGGCGCGGGCGTCGAAACAACGACGGGCTCGACGGTGGGCTCGGGGGTCGGCTCCGCCGTGACGGCAGGGGGAACTGTGGCCACGGGCTTCTGAAGGCCGGCACAGGCCGTACAGCCGAGGGCGATCAGCAGCGTGAGAAACAGCGATATCGTCTTTTTCATAGGTTCTCCTTTCCTATGCATGGAGTATGCGGTTTTCAAACGGATACCATGATAGATTTGCCATCAAATAGTATACCATTTTACGCGGAATCCGTCAATTCCCAAGCACAGGCAGAAGAAAAGACGGATTATTGGACGAAAAACAATCAAAAAAACAAAAGGCGACAGGTTCATCCTGCCGCCCGTTGACTACCTTTTTTACAGCTCCACCTTGAAAGCATCGCTGCCCTCACCGTTTACGGTGTAGTAGGCAGCGCCCTCTTCGGGCTTGACATAGATCGCGATCTCGGAACCGGCGGGAGCGTTGGCGGCCTTAACAACTTTCTCACTCAGCGCGGAAATGTCGAACTCGCTGCCGTTGAACTGCAGCAGGGTCTTCACAGAGGGGGCCTTGACGGCGGCCTTTCTGGGAGCGCGGGGATTCTTAACGGTTTCGACGGCAGGAGCAGCTACAGCCTCAGCGGCTTTCGCGGTTGTTTTTTTAGCAGGCATTGTATATAACCTCCATTGTATGATTTTAAAAGGATGGCACAGGAGATTCACACTCCTGTTCAATGAGTGATTGTACTCCGTTCCAAGGGAAGAATCAATCAGCGATTTGTACAAAAATTAGTAATTTTAGCTGTAATATGGCGAAATAATGCCGTCGTATCAAAATATGAGGCTGATTTTCCTTTGTATTCGATTTGATTTACGCGGCTTCAATACATACTTGAAACGCAGCTGAGCTTGACGTATAATGGGACGAAAAATGCAGAAAGGAAGAATGAAAATGGATTCCGCCCTGAAAACAAGGCGACGTACGGCAGTCCTCGCCGCTAAGATTGCTGTACCGATCTTCCTGGCGATTGTCAGTATTTTTGTTATCGCTCCGCGCGTTTCATCGGCTGCGCTTTTTGCCAAAACGACGGCATCCCTGGATAAGGTCAGAGCTGTTGTCCTCGGCCTGACCGGGGCGTCGACCGCGGCCTCGGCCGCAATCACGCTGCTGCCGGACGATATCTGCAGCCCGATCGCCGCGCAGCTGATGGAATTGACAGAAGACTTTACGATCATATTGTGTGCGGTCTATTTTGAAAAATTCATGCTGACGGTGATTGGCTATCTGTCGTTCACATTTGTTGTTCCGGCATCTATGATACTGTCCGCTGTCAACGCCTTTTTTAAAAGTGAGCAGCTCAGGGCGCTCTCAGTAAAGCTGTGCGTATTCGGGATCTGTGCTTTTCTTGTGATCCCGGTGAGTGTCAAGGTGTCAGAGCTGATCAACGAGACGCACCGCGAGTCGATCGAAGCGACGATCAGCGCAGCCGAGGAGAGCGTGGCCGAGATCGAATCGGCTTCCGGGAATGCGGAGTCCGGGGAGACGCAAAACGAGAAAAAGAATGTGTTTCAAAAGCTTTTCGACGCGGTAGAGAGCGGGATCGATACGGTCACACACAGCGCTTCGCTGGTCACCGAGCGGCTCAGGACGGTTGTGGACAATTTTATCGACGCGCTGGCCGTTCTGATCGTGACCTCCTGTGTGATCCCGCTGGCGATCATCGCCATTTTTGTCTGGCTGGTCAAAACACTGTTTCACCTGGATCTCAGGCTGCCGGAGCTCCGCCGCGTTCACCGCCGATCTGACAGCTACGGGGATCGGAACGACAGATTTGACAGCTATTAATGCAATCCGTGCGATGGTTTGCTGCGCATTCACGGATGATTTGTTATCGTAAACGAAATGGAAAATTGCGTTTAGGCAATACCGCATAATGCGGCAAGAGCAGATTCCGAGAAAAACCGAGTTCTGATGATGGCACTTTTTCGCAGGAATACTTTGT
>CACXDT010000305.1 GCA_902766405.1 Oscillospiraceae bacterium | reverse complement strand
TCTCCCGTCCAACCTCCAGTGAGACCTGCCGCGCTGCCTCCAGAAAGGGCTGGCTCTCGATATCGCCGATGGTGCCGCCGATCTCGGTGATGACAACATCGGCCAGGGTTTCCCGTCCCACACGGTAGACAAAATTCTTGATTTCGTTGGTGATGTGCGGGATGACCTGTACCGTGGAGCCGAGATATTCGCCTCGCCGCTCCTTGTTGAGTACATTCCAGTAGACCTTGCCGGTGGTAAGATTCGAGAAACGGTTGAGATTCTCGTCAATGAAGCGCTCATAGTGGCCGAGGTCCAGATCGGTCTCCGCTCCGTCCTCGGTAACATAGACCTCACCGTGCTGGTAAGGACTCATGGTGCCGGGGTCGACGTTGATATACGGGTCGAGCTTCTGCGCCGCGACCTTTAATCCGCGCGCCTTCAGAAGCCGGCCGAGAGACGCCGCCGTGATCCCTTTGCCAAGTCCCGAAACGACACCGCCGGTGACAAAAATATACTTTGTCATGATGTATTCCTCCGAAAACAGAAAAAACGCCCATCCGGGCGTAAAAACCCAGATGAACGTCTTTGTTCAACGCTGAAAGAATACACCGAAGGGCAGCGTTTGTCAAGAATAGGTTTTGATAACATTCTCCGCCGCCCGGCGCTTGGTAATCCGCTGATCCATGCTCTGCTTTTCAATATAGCGCTGGGCATCGGCTTCCGTCATGTTCAGGCATTCGATCAGCAGCCATTTGGCACGATTCACAAGGCGGATCTCTTCGATCGTATTCTGCACACTTTGCTGCTTGAGCTCCATACGGCGCAAGCGCTCCCGCTGCGCGCAGAGCATGCGCAGGCTCTGACTGACAAGCGCACTGGAGCTGGGCATGGAGAGCGTTACTACCCCGTATTCCATCACGCGGGCATTCACGCTGTCGTATAGCTCGGACTTGACAAAGAGCAGCGCTCCCGCCGCACTGTCAACGCAGACGTCGATGGCAAGCTGTGTGCCGAAGTCGTCCTTCAGCGGTGTGTGGATCAGTACCAGATCAAAGCTCGCACCCAGCAGCAGGCGTCTTGCCTCTCCGACGCTTTTCGCGCGCTGCACCGGATAATACTCCGCTCCGGGAAGGAGGGCGCGCAGCTGACTGTCCATTTTTTCGGACGCGGTAACGATCAGGACAGAATACGTCCGTTCCTGAAAGATCATGCGCGTTCCCTCCTTTCCCCTGTACGAGTTGGTGGCATCCCGACGTCACTTTTTGCGTCAGCGGACGCGGGACGTCCGGAGGCCGTCCCCTACTATCTTTCGCAGTACGCGGCAATGATCTCTCCGGGGACATATTGCCGCACAAAGTCGCTGTTTTTCGCCAGCGCGTTTGCCTCGCCGCGTGAAGTCGGCAGCTGCTCAAAGCCACGCAGGATCTCCTCCGGCGCCGTAAACAGATTGAGATCGGCACTCGGCGGAAGCGGCAATTCCCTTTCGATCCCGTCCAGCCCGGCATAGATCAGCAGCGCAAATGCCAGATAGGGGTTTATGCCGGGGTCGGCCGAGCGCAGCTCGGCGCGTTTGCTGAGACCGGGAGAAGCCGGGATACGGATGAACTGGGAGCGATTTTCGCTCGACCAGGAGATGTAGCCCGGCGCCTTCCGGTTGCCGAGCCGGAGATAAGAGCCGTCCGTGGGGTTTAAGAAGGCTGTGATTTCCCGGATGTGCGCCATGATGCCCGCGATCACCGCCCCCAGGAGATCACGACCGTCGCGACTTTCCACAGAAATATTGATGTGCATCCCGTTGCCGGGCTGATCGGGCAGCGGTTTGGGCGAGAAGTCCGCCGTCAGACCGTTTCTGGCGACGATCGCCTCAACCACGGCGCGGAAGGTGATCGCATTGTCGGCGGCGGTAAGCGGATCGGAATATCGGAAGTCGATCTCGTTTTGTCCGGGGCCCTCCTCATGGTGGGAGCATTCCGGCTGAATGCCCATCTGGCTGAGCGTCAGGCAGATCTCGCGGCGCACATTCTCCCCTTTGTCCATGGGTGCGATATCCATGTAGCCCGCCCGATCAAAGGGAATCTTTGTCGGCTCGCCGTTCTCGTCGATTTTGAACAGATAGAATTCCATTTCTGTGCCAAAGGCAAAGGATATTCCCTGTTTTGCCGCATGCTCCACAGCCTTTTGCAGTATCGCGCGCGAATCCGTTTCCAGTGGGGTCCCGTCCGGGTGAGCCACACGGCAGAACATGCGCACCACCTGGCCGTTTTCGCCCCGCCACGGCAGGGCAGCGAGTGTGGCGGGATCGGGGTGCAGGAAAAGATCCGAGCGCACCTCACCGCCAAAGCCGGCAACGGCAGAGGCATCTACGGCTATGCCATATTGAAAGGCGCGTGCCAGCTCCGTCGGCAAAACGGCAATATTTTTCTGCGTTCCGAATACATCACAGAACGCCAGACGGATAAAGCGTACATCCTCCTGCTCGACGTATTGGCGTACTTCCTGTTCGGTAAAGTCCATCGTGATCGGCTCCTTTACGATTCGTTTTTTATCAATTGCGAAACTCTGGTTTCGCAATTGAATACTCGCGCTTATCGCATGCGGCGATGCGAAATACGCCGCATTTGGTCGGCGCGAGGCCTCGCTAAGCTCGGCTCAGGGTGTTTTTGAAGCGGCAAAGCTGCCTCAAAAACAGATTTGATTTCCTCCGGGGAATATATCCTGTCTTGCTGGCGACTATTGCAATCGCTCTTCGTTCAATATGCTGAAAGATAACACCTGGCTGTGTCCTTTGTCAATGCAAATCAGTGAAATCTTTTGAAGAAGCTTGACAAAGGTCCCAAACCGGTCTATACTCGCACTCGTCTTGAGACAACGACGTCTCAGTGGGCTAAGTGCCCCTGTACGTCGTTGTCTCTTTTTATTTTGAAAGGGTGAAGTATATGAAATCCATGTCGGAAACCTTTGGCAGTCTCGTTTTTGACGATCGCACGATGAAAGCCCGTCTCTCCGGCGAGGTTTACCGCGCCATGAAGCAGACCATGAAGAAGGGACAGCCCCTTGACCCCAAGGTTGCAAACGCTGTCGCGAGCAGCATGCGCGACTGGGCCGTAGAGCATGGGGCTACCCATTTTACCCATTGGTTCCAGCCCCTCAACGGCGTCACGGCCGAGAAGCACGACAGTTTCATCTCCCCGGCGCCCGACGGCGGCGTCATCATGGAATTCTCCGGCAAGGAGCTGATACGCGGCGAGCCGGATGCCAGTTCTTTCCCCTCCGGCGGCCTGCGCGCCACCTTCGAGGCGAGAGGCTATACGGCCTGGGATCCCACGTCCTACGCCTTCATCAAGGGCCGGGTGCTGTGCATCCCGACGGCCTTCTGCTCTTACGGCGGCGAAGCCCTGGATAAAAAGACCCCTCTGCTTCGATCCATGGAGGCGCTGAATCGCGAGGCGCTGCGCATCCTGCGTCTCTTCGGCAACAACGATGTCACGCACGTCAGCTGTTCGGTCGGGCCGGAACAGGAGTATTTTCTTGTTGACAGGGAGCTGTATAAAAAACGCCGCGATCTGATCTATACCGGGCGGACGCTCTTTGGCGCAAAGCCGCCAAAGGGGCAGGAGCTTGACGACCATTACTTCGGCGTCATCAAGCCGCGGGTGCAGGCATATATGGAGGAACTGAACGAGGAGCTGTGGAAGCTCGGCATTCTTGCCAAGACCGAACACAACGAGGTTGCCCCCTGTCAGCACGAGCTGGCGCCGATCTATTCCACCACAAATATCGCCACCGATCACAACCAGCTCACCATGGAGATCATGCAGAAGGTGGCGGAAAAGCACGGACTGGTGTGCCTGCTGCATGAAAAGCCCTTTGCGGGCGTCAATGGCTCGGGCAAGCACAACAACTGGTCCATCGCCACGGATACCGGAGTAAACCTGCTTTCTCCGGGGGAATCTCCCTACGAAAACGCACAGTTTCTGCTGTTCCTTATCGCGGTCATCGAGGCCGTCGACGAATACGCCGATCTACTGCGGGCAAGCGTCGCCACTGCCGGGAACGATCACCGGCTGGGCGCCAACGAAGCGCCGCCCGCCGTGGTGTCGGTCTTTCTCGGGGATGAGCTGACCGCGGTATTGGAAGCGCTTGAGAAGGAAAAACCGTACGCCGGAACGGAAAAGTCCGAAATGATGCTGGGCGTGCTGACGCTGCCGCGCTTCCTGCGCGATACCACCGACCGCAACCGCACCTCGCCCTTCGCCTTCACGGGCAACAAGTTTGAGTTCCGTATGGTGGGCTCGTCCAACTCGATCGCCTGCGCCAACATCATGCTCAACGCCGCCGTGGCGGACACGCTGCGGAGATTTGCCGACGAGCTTGAGAAGAGCACCGACTTTGACGCGACGCTTCACGCCCTGCTGATCGGGAGCCTGAATGCCCACAAGCGCATCCTCTTCAACGGCAACGGCTATGACGACGCCTGGATCGAGGAGGCGACAAAAGTGCGCGGCCTGCACAATCTGCGCACCACGCCCGACGCGATGAAAGCCCTGCTGGAACCCAGGAATATGGAGATGCTGCTGCGGCAGAAGGTCTATTCCGAGACAGAGCTGCGCTCGCGCTACGAGATCATGCTGGAAAACTACTGCAAGACCATTGTCATCGAGGCCAACACCATGGCGGAGATGACGCGCAAGGAGATCCTGCCCGC
>CACXDT010000304.1 GCA_902766405.1 Oscillospiraceae bacterium | reverse complement strand
TTGCTCGCATGCATAAGTTCGCTTAGCCAAATCAAAGATTTGGAAGCTCACTTAAGTATTCCTGCGAAAAAGTGCCATCATCAGAACCCAGATTTTCTCAGAATCTGCTCTTGCCGAATTATGCGGTATTGCCCTATATCTTTCAAGTTCTGCTGCGCGGGCGGCAGATTGCCGCCCCTACGGCAGAAACCGCAATTTCAGTTTATCATATCAACCCGTTTTTGCCTGATTTCGCCACTCTACGATTCGTGGAGTTGGTCAGTAGAGCGATAGAGCAGGGCAGTAGCTTGCGGATGAAAGCTTTGATGCATACAATAAAGGCACCGAATCCATCCCCTCAGCGGGAACGAAAGGAGCCTGACCCATGAGCGACTATATTTTAAGCTGCTGCTCCCCGGCCGACCTGTCGAAGGAGCATTTTGACGCACGGGACATCCACTATATCTGCTTCCACTATTTCCTCGACGGTGTGGAGCATCTGGACGATCTGGGACAGACCGTGCCGTTTAAGCAGTTCTATCAGGCCATGCGCGACGGGGCCGATACCAAGACCTCGCAGATCAGCATCACCGAGTATGTGGAATACTTTTCCGCCTTTTTGAAAGAGGGCAAGGACATCGTCCATGTTACGCTGTCCTCCGGCATCTCCGGCACGGTCAACTCGGCCCGGAACGCCGCCAACGTGGTCATGGAGCGATTCCCTGGCCGAAAGGTCTATGTGGTCGACTCGCTCGGCGCGTCCTCGGGCTACGGTCTGATCATGGACGCCGCCGCGGATCGCCGCGACGAGGGCATGAGCGCCGAGGAGCTTGTCCACTGGCTGGAGACGAACCGGCTGAAAATGCACCACTGGTTCTTCTCCACCGACCTCACCTTTTTTGTCAAGGGCGGCCGTATCTCCAAGACGGCCGGCGTCTTCGGCGGCCTGCTGGAGATCTGCCCGCTGATGAACATGGATAACGAGGGCCATCTGCGCCCGCGCTTCAAGATCCGCACGAAAAAGCGCGTCATCCGCGAGATCGTCAGGAAGATGGAGGAAAACGCCCGCGACGGCCTTGATTACAACGGCAAGTGCTATATCTCGATGTCCGACTGTCTGGAGGACGCGAAGGAGGTCGCCCGTCTGATCGAAGAGCGCTTCCCGAAGCTCAACGGCAGGGTCGAGATCAACGACATCGGCAACCTGATCGGCAGTCACACCGGCCCGGGTACTGTGGCGCTGTTCTTCTGGGGCAGCGAGCGCGTGGACTGAAATACACATATACCAGAAATGCGGCGGATCCGTTGACCGGATCCGCCGTAAAGCTTTTTTATGCATCGAGTCCCTGGACAAAGGCGTTGGCCTCGGCGCAGATAGTCTCCGATAGTCTCCGGCGTGAATTCCCAAAGTAAATTCCACCGTACGAAGGGTGTGGAAATAAGCGTGGGAATCAGTGGAAGTAAGCATGGGAAAAGACGAGAAAACGGAAAAAAGAGGGCAAAAAACTGGAAGGAAAAGGGAAAAAGGGCGCAACAAGGGCGCCTGGGAAAGGAATTTCCCAGACTAAATTCCATATAGGTGGAATTTACGGGTGGATGGATTTCAGAAGTTTAGGCGACTGACATACTTCTGATGGCGCGATAGAAATGATACCCAGGAGGGAAGCAAGTTTAGCAGAATAGGTAAAGGTAAACATGTCAAAAGCGCTTCTGCCGTTAAACTGCTTGCGCTTTACAGCATTCACATGCGAAAAGATCAAGTTTACCGTTTCTTGTGTGAAGTCATCGAAGGAAGAGCTTCTGGGAACAATATCCCGAAAGAGGATATGATTATTCTCAACATGCGGCTTCTGGTAAGAGGCATTGGGATCACAAAAGAAAAGCCGTGTTTCTCGGTTACCATCCAGATCGTTTTCGAAAGCGAAGACATTAGAAAACTCTCCGCCGTTGTCTGTGAGGATAGCCGGAAAGAACTCGCCGAAACGGAAGCCATATTTTTGCAGCTTACGTTTCAGAGTGGTAATTTTAGCGCCAGCTTCCGCTGCTGTTTTATTGTCTAACAGGATTCCAAACATGAAATCTACGCTGACGAACTGAAACGTCATAATGACCTTTCCTCCGATCCTGCCAATAACCGTATCCATCTCCACGTATGGTAAGAAGGGGTTTTCTTCAAGATGGTGTGTAAAATCCTCATAGGAACGCCCAATCTTGACACCTTTTGGCACATATTCGATTGCTTTGCTCTTCCTCGGCTTGAACTTCACAGCACGTGGAAGGTCAAGCGGTGAAATGGAATAGTAGCCTTTTGAGATATGCCGGTAAACGGTTGACTTGGAGACCGGCAGATCGTTTGCGTGGATAGCATGATAAATATGCTGACCTGCCTTGACCGCGGTGGAGATCGTGTTCTCCGTTTCGTAAAACTCTGCCTTGTTCAGCGGTATTCCCTCGCGTGACTCCGACAGCACAAGCTCATATTCCTTCTGAGCCTCTTTAGCAATGTATTTCCTTCGGATGTACTTGCAACTGCTATAGCCCCGTTTTTCACATCCGTTACAGACGAACGGAGCGCGCAGTAGCTTCGGGCAACACTCATCTGTTTTTACGAAGCTGTTTGTGTATGCTCGACTGTGGAGTTTTACTTCTTTTGAAACGGTTGTTGGATCTTTGCTGATTCTGGCAGCGATGGCCTTGAAGGTCATGCCCTTGTTGAGACACTCTTGTATCTCAATTCGATCTTCCAGCGTCATGTGTTTGTTTTTCTTCTCAATTTCCATCGTCTGGGATACCTCCTTCCCAGACTAAATTCTACCGCATTTCCCTTCCCAAACTAAATTCCATTTTATTTTCCACTGTGGAATTTACTTTGGGAATTCACCCGATAGTCTCCGGCTCGTGGCGGAAGCGGTTCAAGTCTTGACAATAGGTCGGCCAACCGATATAATGACCCTGAGGATGTGATGAATGTGACCTTGCAGAAAATGCTGAATGAACAGGGGATGACGATGTATCAGCTCTCCAAGCGCAGCGGAGTACCCAAAACGACGGTGATGGATATCTGCTCCGGCAGGAGCGAGATCGGTGCCTGCAATGCCCGTACGGTCCAGCGGCTCTCGCGGGCTCTGGGCTGTACGATGGAAGAGCTGCTGCAGATGACGCCGCCAGCCTATGGGTCTGACGGCCTGCCGACCAACGACCTGCGCTTTGAAAAAGGGCTGCCCGCTTATTTGCGCCGCTCGATTGACGCAATGAGCGCTTCCTGGGATCGGCGTGAGGCGGGTGAAACGGATCTCCATTGGGATATGAACTGGTGCGACCTGAATGCAGACATCAATTCCGCTGAGACGGAACAGGAGATTTCGCCGGAGCAAGCCTGGTATCTGCGGAGGACATATCTGCGTATGGAAAGAGAGTGATCGGAAATGATGGATTTCACCTCTCTGCCGCGACGCAACAAAAGCTATGCGGGCGCAAATGGCAGCAAGATCGCTGTTGTCTATAACGACGAGCTGTATATGCTGAAATTTCCCGGCGCAGCGCGACTGAATCAGGAGATGAGCTATGCCAACGGCTGCATCTCCGAATATCTTGGCTCGCATGTGTTTGCCCTTGCCGGAATCGCTGTGCAGGACACGCTGCTCGGCACCTATCGGGTCAAGGGGAAAGAGAAGATCGTCGTAGCCTGCAGAGATTTTACCGGCAACGGGCTGGTGCTCCAGGATTTCACATCCATGAAAAACACCGTTCTTGACTCCGACAGCAACGGAACCGGAACGGAACTGGAGGATATTTTAGAGGCCATTGAGCAGCAGCATATGCTTGATCCTGCCGTGCTGACGCGTCACTTCTGGGATATGTTCATTGTGGACGCGCTGATCGGAAACTGGGATCGGCACAACGGTAACTGGGGTTTTTTATATGATCCTGATACCGACAAGGTTCAAATCGCTCCGGTTTTTGATTGTGGAAGCTGCCTTTTCCCACAGGCGGATGAGATGATTATGCGTGCTGTTCTGGAAGACCCCGCAGAGCGGGAGCTGCGAATCTTTGAACGGCCGCAGTCCGCTATCCGGCAGAACGGGCAGAAGCTCAATTACTTCGACTTTATCAGTTCTCTGAAGCAGCCGGACTGCAACGCCGCCTTGAAGAGGATCGCGCCGAGGATTCAGACGCAGGATCTGTGCGCGCTGGTTGAGGGTACGCCATTCCTCACCAAAGTCCAGAGGGACTTCTATACAACGATGCTCACCGAGCGAAAAGAGCGCATTTTAGATTTCTCCTTACAGAAGCTGATAAAACGCGAGCGCAGGAGCAAATGAGCGCATAGGCGGTCGAGGAGCGATTCCCGAAGCGCAACGGCAAGGTTGAGATCAACGACATCGCAACCTGATCGGCAGTCACACCGGCCCGGGCACCGTGGCGCTGTTCTTCTGGGGCAGCGAGCGCGTGGACTGAGGAATCTGACCACAAGGACTTCCAATTCCTCGACGAGGAGCACACCCAGCACGGTCTCGAGACCTGGAAGATATTTCTGATCGCGGTGGATGTTGTCGCCGGCGCGGCGATCCTCTGCGGCGCGTATCTCGCCGTGAAGAAGTATAAAAAGGCGAAGTAAACAAGAATCAGCAGAAAAAAATCACCGTAGGGGCGGCAATCTGCCGCCCGCGCGGTACAATTTAAAGTGCAAATAAAAGTTGGGCGATTTCGTACAATGATACGGATTCGCCCAATTTTTCATGTCAATTATACTGTTTTCATGCCGGGCGGCTAATAGCCGCCCCTACGGTAGATACAGAGATTACAGAATCTTATAGACACGCTCTCACGTGTCCAGCCCGCGGACAAAGGCGTTGGCCTCGGCGTAGATTTTTGCAGGTTCATCCCCGACGAAGAATTTGCCGTTTTCATAGAGGACCTTTCCGTTGACCATGGTCAATCGCACGTTCTCCTTGCTCCCGGCATAGACCAGATTTTTCGTCAGCTTGTGCAGCGGCTGCATGTTGGGCCGCTGCAGGTCGATGACAATGAGATCGGCACGCTTGCCCGCGGCAATATCGTCGCAGTCCGTCAGCCCCATGGCACGGGCCCCGCCGACACAGGCCATGGTGAGCACACGGTCGGCCTCGCAGACCGAGGCGTCCTTCTCCGTGACCTTCTGCAGCGCGGAGACAAGGTACATCTCGCGGAACATATCGAGCGCGTTGTTGCTGGCCGCGCCGTCGGTGCCGATGGCCAGCGGCACGCCGGCCCTCTGCAGCTTCACGATCGGGGCGATGCCGCTCGCAAGCTTGAGGTTCGAGGCGGGATTGGTCACGGCCCAGAGCTGCTTGCGCGCAAAGAGGGCAATATCCTCCTCGCTCATATAGCAGCAGTGGTAGCCGCCGCCGCCGTAGTCGAAGAGCCCGAGCCGGTCGAGTACCTGGGGCGGCGTCGTGCCGTAGCGCTCGAGGCAGCCGCGCACCTCGCCCTCGGTCTCGCACAGGTGGGCAAAGCAGGGGGAGCGGTATTTTTTCACCAGCGAGGCCATGTATTCCATGCGCTCGCGGCTTGTGGTGTACTCGCCGTGGATGCCCATGGTCATGGAAATCAGCTCATGCAGGGAATTGTATTTGACATAGTCGCGCTCGACCTGCGTAATGTCTTTATCATAATTGTTGAAGCCGGAACACAGCACCGCGCGAAAGCCCGCGTCGATGCAGGCGGCCGTGAAGGCGTCGTTGTGGACGTACATATCAAAGCAGGCCGTGATGCCGCTCGAGACATATTCCATGATGCCGAGCTTCGTGAAGGTGTATACCGCCTCGTCGGTGAGCTTGGCCTCATTGGGCCAGACCTGCTCGCTCAGCCAGGCATCGAGCGGCATATCGTCGGCCTTGGAGCGCAGGAAGGTCATGGCGGTGTGCGTGTGCGCGTCCTTAAAGCCAGGCAGCAGCAGATCACCGCGCAGGTCGATCGCGCGATCAAAGCGCGGCGCGTCGCTGCGCGCAGGGCCGACGTAGGCGATACGCCCGCCGTCTACCCAGACCTCATTCTCCGTCACGCGCATGTCGGGAGCAAAGCGCAGCACCCGGCCATTAAAGAATCGTATCATTGGTAAGTCCTTATTCTAATTTTTTGCACATCTCGTCGTGCGCGGCAAGCTCGGCGGTATCGTCGAGCGGCGTGAGCTCGCATTGGCCGTATTTCCGCTCGAGCGCGGTTTTCAGCAGCAGATCGCAGAAGGCCGGGTTTTTCGGCAGCAGCGGCCCGTGGCTGTAGGTGCCGAATACGTTTTTATAGTGCGCGCCCTCGGTGCCGTCCTCGCCGTTGTTGCCGTAGCCGCGGAGCACGCGACCGAGCGGCTCCATGCCTGCTCCGAGGTACGTCTTTCCGCTGTGGTTCTCAAAGCCGACGATCACGCTGCCCCCGGCGCTCTCGCTGCACTGGAATTTGTAGTTGCCGATCATGCGCGTGTCCGAGCCCTTCGTGTACAGATCGAGCGCGCCGATGAAGTCACAGCGCTCGCCGGTATGGGTCTCGTAATAGGCGCCGAGCATCTGATAGCCGCCGCAGATCGTCAGAAACGGCATGCCGTCCTCGACGGCGGCGAGGATCTCTCTGTCGCGGCCGCGGTGCAGATCGTCGAGCAGCACCTGCTGCTCAAAGTCCTGGCCGCCCCCGATGAAGACAAGGTCGTACTGGGAGAGGCCGAGCGGCGAGCCGATCGGGGCTTTGGTGACGCTCACGCCAAGGCCGCGCCACTGCAGGCGGCGGCTCATGCACACGATATTGCCGGTATCCCCATAGAGATTCAGCACGTCGGGGTAGAGATGGCAGATTTTCAGTTCCATGGTGGCAGCCCCCCTTATTCCCAGAATTCGCTGCCGCCCACATGGCGCACCACGGTGGAGCGCAGCTCCAGCATGGCCGTGTAGGTCGGCATCAGCACGATCGGCAGCGCCTCGTCGGCAAGCTGTGAGACGATCGTCTCATAGCTGCGCTCAAGCGTGATGCGCTCGGTCGGCACCCCGGCGTATTTGATGCGGATGAGCATGTCGGCGGCGCGGTCGCCCGAGACGATGACCCTTTCGAGCCGGTTTCCGAGCAGGCCAAGCTTTTCAAACTCCGCGTCCCAGATCCAGCTGATATCCGTGCCGTCGGCCCCGCGGTCGTTGAGACAGACAACGAGCACGAAGTGCTCCTGGATATCCTGCAGGAAGTTCAGTACCTGGTTGCAGCCGGCCGGGTTTTTCACCAGCACCATGCGCGCCCCGGCCTTGCCGAGCGGGAACTGCTCCATGCGCCCGAAGCCGCAGTTGAAGTGGCCGAGCGCCGCAATGCCGGTGTCAACGTCGATGCCCATTTCGGTGACGGCCGCGAGCGCCCCCGCGGCGTTGTAGATGTTGTAGACCGCGGGCAGGTTGGCCCGGACAAGCTTGCGCGCACCGCGTACGTCCATGATGACCGTGCTGCCGTCGAGCTTTTGTTCAACGATCTCGGTCACGGCCACGTCGGCGGCGTGGCGGGCGTAGCCGCATTTCGGGCAGCGGAAGCCGCCGAGGTGGGCGTAGGTGCGATAATCGTAGTCATATTTCGTCTTGCAGCGGATGCAGTGCGTCGCGTCCGAGACCGGCGGCTCGGGCACATTGCGCGGCGCGGCGGATTTCTCAAGTCCGTACCACACCACCTTGTTCGGCAGATCCCCGGCGAGCGAGGCTGTCAGCGAGCAGTCGGCATTGAGACACAGCGTGGTCTCGGGCAGGCCGGTCAAAGCCGTGCGGATGTTCGAGAGCGTGTGGGTCACCTCGCCGTAGCGATCCAGCTGGTCGCGAAACAGGTTCGTCACGATCACGACCTGCGGCCGCAGCTGCGGGAAGACCTTCACGGCGGCAGCCTCGTCGCACTCGATCACGGCATAGTCGCATTTCGGCCTGCCGGTGAGTGTCGCGTTCATGATAAACTCGGTCGTAACACCCGAAATCAGGTTGGCCCCGGAGCGGTTGGCCAGATAGCTGAGCTGAGCGTCGGCAAAGGCCTGCTCGACCATGCGCGCGCTGCTGGTCTTGCCGTTGGTGCCGGTGATCGCGACGGTTTTGACATCCCTTGCGAGATAGCGCAGCAGCTGCGGGCAGAGCTTCAGGGCGATGCGGCCGGGCATATCGGTGCCGCCGCGGTGGATGACGCGCAAAATCCAGCGCACCAGCCGCCCCAGCAGCAGGGCAAAAAAGACTTTGATGTTCATACAGTTCTCCGTTCTGTCGGCTTTAGGGCTGTGAAAACAGTTCACATCGTAGGGGCGGCCCTTGTGGCCGCCCGGCAGGAAGCAGAACAATTATCACAATACGTTGGGCGAATTCGAACAAATATAAGGATTCGCCCAAGCTATTCCTTGTGTTTGTCTGCTGCCGCGCGGGCGACCGCCGGGGTCGCCCCTACGAGTTGAAATCCATCTTTTCACAGCACCGAATAAAATCAGTATACCATAGACCTATGTGTTTGCCAACGGAAAAATACCAATGCCTTCCCCTGGAGGGGAAGGTGGCTTGCCCCGATTCCACGCTAGGGACAAGACGGATGAGGTGTTGCCGCTATTTGGCTCCCTCTTTGAGGGAGCTGTCATGGTGGCTTGCCACCGTGACTGAAGGAGTGTCCGATGGCTCCCTCCGTCACGGCGCTTGCGTGGGACGCGCCGTGCCACCTCCCTCAGAGAGGGAGGCAGCACCTGAGAGGGGGAAAATCAGTCAAACGCCAGATCCCACACGGTGTCCGGCGGCAGCGCGGTGTCGAGCGCCATATAGGGCTCGCACCCGCCTGCGGACATCAGCCGCACGCGCTCACAGCCGAGCGCCTTGCCGAGCGCGGCGGCAGCGCGCTCGCGGTCGGAACCCAGACACTCGCGGACGGTCAGTACCCCCTCGTCAAAGCTCGCGGCGCACAAACACTCACCGACCGTGTACAGCCCGCCGCCAAAGCTGCGGCAGTTTAAGTCCTCGGCGGCGATCGCGGCCTCGCCGAGGCACAGGTGGGGCCGTCCTGACAGCAGCGACTCGCGCGCGGCGTTATATTCTTCGGCACTCAGCGCCCGCACCGGCAGCTCACCGCCGGCGTCCAGCGTCTCCCAGCCGCGGCCGAGCGAATAGCGTGTGCCGAGGATGTCCCGGTACCAGCTGCGCAGCGGCTCGCTCGCGGGCAGGGTCGCAATCACGCGGCCCCCGCGCCGCCCATCCGCGGCACAGGCGCGGCACAGTGCCTCGCCGAGCCCGCGGCGGCGGCAGCGCTCATCCACGGCCACGGCGTAGAGATAGCCCACAGGATGCCCGTCAGAGAGACTTAAATCACAGATCAGATACGCCATACCGACAATCACGCCGTCCTCCACCGCCGCATAGCCGAAGCCCAGCTCCGGCAGCAGCGAGAGAAAGCCCAGCGCGTAATCCTCGCTGTCGCCGAAGCTGCGGTGCCACAGCGAGGCCAGGGCGGGGGAGTCGCCGGATTCAATCCGCCGCAGCATGGCCGTCCCCCCAGTGCGCGGTGTATTTTTTCAGCTTATATTCGGGGCGGTAGCTCTCCTTGGAACGGCGCAGCGATTCAAGCCCCATGTCGTCCTCGCGGTTGATGTAGGTGAGATGCGGGTATTTTTGCAGGAGCATCCGGGTGAACTCCCGGCATACCATGGGGTAGGCCCCATTGACGCGGCCCTCGGCCTTCTCAAAGTGGACGTCGAAGGTGTCGTCACAGATGAGCTCGCCGACTGTGAAGCCGACAATGCGCCCGTTGGCAAACAGCACGCCGCCGTCCATATTCAGGTATTCGTAGACGGCGAAGCAGCGGATCAGCGCGTCGTGCTCGAAAACCACGCTGCGGTCGAGCCGCTCGCGGTTCTCCTCCTCCCAGAGATCCAGCATGTCGAGACAGTCGGGGATCAGCTCGCGCGTCAGCGGCTGGAATGACCAGTCATTTTCGGCCTCGAAGCGGTTGGAGTGGTTCTTCTTGGCATGGAGCGATTTCCCGGCATAGGTGCTGAGCTTTTCGGCGAGATAGATGTAGTCGGCGTTGTCGCTGTCCTCCTCAAAGGAAAAGCAGCCGGGGTACTCGGAGTCCAGCAGCGCGCGGTGCTGCTCGGTGATGCCGCGCAGACAAAAGCACGCGCCCTCGGCCGCGGCGTATTCGCGCAGCGCGTCGATGGCCGGGCGGAGCGGCCCGCTGCCGATCGGGAAGACAAACATCGGCCGTCCGGCATAGCGCAGCTTTACCAGCATCCGGTCCCCCAGTCGGGCGGCCAGCTGGCGGTAGCGCTTGTCCCAGATGTAGATGTTGCCGAAGTTGAAGTCGGCGCTGCGGCTGCTCTCAGCCATGACGATGGCGTCCACCCAGTCCTTGTCGCGCAGCGAGATTTTTTTAAATTCGATCATATAACAGTCACGCCCTCATGCATTGCCGTCGGTCTCATAGACCTCGGGGCAGTTCTCCCGGATCAGCGAGCGCAGCACCATCAGATCCTCAAAGGCGTCGGGCCGTTTCGAGGGGTCGCGCAGCAGGGCCGAGGGGTGGAAGGTCGCCATCCAGACGATGCCCTGGCGCTCCTGCCAGGTGCCATGCTCGCGCGTAATGCGCAGGTCGGCGCGCAGCAGGCCCTTGCCGGCGATCCGGCCGACGCAGACGATGATTTTCGGCCTGACCAGCTTGATCTGCCGATCCAGCCACTCGCTGCAGGCGTCCATCTCGAACTGCTCGGGGTCGCGGTTGTGCGGCGGGCGGCACTTGACCATGTTGGCGATATAGACCTTGGTGCGGTCAAGGTCGATGATTGCGAGCATCGTATCGAGAAGCTGGCCCGCGGGGCCGACGAAGGGCAGGCCCTGCCGGTCCTCCTGCTCGCCCGGCCCCTCACCGATCAGCATAACGCGCGCCCGGGGGTTGCCTGTGCCGAAGACAAGGCTGTGCCGGCTCTGCCCCAGCGGGCAGCGCATACAGCCGCGGCAGCTCTGCTCAAGCTGCTCCCAGCTGTCGGTATTTCTTCTCTCATCCATTATTCTTCAGTCCCCTTGAGTAAACGCTGATTCAATCGCCGGCGGCATATCCCGGACAATTTGTGCCCTGACTTCGCCACTTTTTCTTGAAATACACAAAGTATTCCTTCAAAAAAGCGTCATCGTCAGAACACAAATTCTCTCGGGATCTGCTCTTGCCGATTTAATCATCGTTCACTT
>CACXDT010000303.1 GCA_902766405.1 Oscillospiraceae bacterium | reverse complement strand
TACACCGGCCTGCTGGGCTTCATGGTCAACACCGATGAGCTCGAGCGCATGGGGCTTGAGGCCCCCCAGAGCTGGGACGATCTGCTCAAGCCCGAGTACAAAGGCCTGATCTGGCTGTCGAACTACAAGACCGCCGGCACCCCGAAGCTGGTCGCCAACCTCATGATCCAGCTCAAGGGCCATGACGAGGGCATCCAGTACCTCGTAGACCTTGACAAGAACGTCCAGGTTTACACCAAGTCCGGCTCCGGCCCGTCCAAGAATGTCGGCACCGGTGAGTGCGTCATCGGCATCGGCTTCCTGCACGACGGCATCACCCAGATCGTCGATAACGGCTATGACAATGTCGCGCTGGTCGTTCCCTCCGACGGCACGGCCTGCGAGATCGGCCCCGTCGCCATCTTCAAGGGCGCCGCTCACCCCGCCGCGGCCAGGCTCTTCATGGAGTATGCCCTGAGCCCCGACTGCGTTGAGCTGGCGGCCAGCCACGGCTCGTATCAGTTCCTGGTCATCGACAACGCCGAGCAGCCCGCCGCGGCCGCCGAGTTTGGCCTCGATCCGAGTCTCGTGTGGGACGGCTATGACTTTGCCAAGGCTGTCACCGATACCGACCAGAACGTTGCTGATGTCATGGCGGCGATCGAGGCCGCCGGCAGCGACGTCGGCGAGGGCCGTTTCCAGACCTCGTGAGTACAGCTTCCGCGTAATTCAGATCCATACACATCCGCAAGGATGGCGGGTTTCCCGCCATCCTTATTTTTACCAGGAAAGAGATAGGGGGCTGTATAAAAGAACAAAAATCAGGGCGCGGCGCTGGACCGGAAAAAACTGATGGCGGACCCCATCATGGTCACCACCATCGTCGTGCTGATCACCTTTCTGACGTTGTTTATCCTCTATCCGCTGGCGATATTGCTGGTGGACAGCTTTGTGGGCGACGGCAGCTTCGGCTTTTCGATCTTTCAGCGCATTTTCGCCATGAAAAGCTTTACGCGCGCCATCACCAACACGCTCAAGGTCGGCTTTGTCGTCGGCATCCTCTCGGCGCTGATCGGCCTGCTGTTCGCGTATGTCGAGGTCTATGTGCGCATGAACAAATTTGTCGGCGGGCTCTTCAAGGTCGTGTCCATGCTGCCGGTCGTCTCGCCGCCCTTCGTGCTGAGCCTTTCGATGATCATGCTCTTCGGCCGGGCGGGTATTATTACCCGTTTCCTGCTGCATATCTATGACAACAATGTGTACGGCTACTGGGGCATCGTCATCGTGCAGACGCTGACCTTTTTCCCGGTCTGCTACATGATGCTCAAGGGCCTGCTGAAAAATATCGACCCCTCTCTTGAGGAGGCCGCGCGGGATATGGGCGCGGGCCGCTGGCGGGTCTTTTCTGACGTGACGCTGCCGCTGCTGCTGCCGGGCCTTGGCAACGCCTTCCTCGTCACCTTTATCGAGTCGATCGCGGACTTTGCCAACCCCATGCTGATCGGCGGCAGCTACGATACGCTGGCCACGACAATCTATCTGCAGATCACCGGCGCCTATGACAAGGCCGGTGCCGCCGCCATGGCCGTCGTGCTGCTGTGCATCACGCTGGCGATGTTTGCCGTGCAGAAGTACTATCTCGAGGCCAAGACCGCCGCGACGCTCACCGGCAAGGCCAGCCGTGCCCGCATGCTGATTGAGGATAAGAGCGTCAAGATCCCGCTGACGATTTTCTGTGGGCTCTCCGCCGCCTTCGTCATCTTAATGTATATCTGCGTGCCCATTGGCGCGCTCTTCCCCACCTGGGGGCGGCACTTCTTCCCGCTGACAGGCAAGTGGTTTTCGCAGGTCTTCACCCGCTACAAGGGCTTCAAGGCCTTTAAGGACTCGTTTGTCCTGTCCCTGATTTCCGCCCCGGTCACGGCGCTGCTGAGCATGATCATCTCTTACCTTGTGGTCAAGCGGAAATTCAAGGCCAAGGGCTTTATTGAGGCGGTCTCGATGCTGGCCATGGCCGTGCCGGGCACGGTGCTCGGTGTCGGCTATATCCGCGGCTTTTCCGGCGGCATCTTCCACACGGGCCTTCTGCAGGGAATCTACGGCACGGGCCTGATATTGATCATCGTCTTTGTCGTCCGCTCGCTGCCGACCGGTACACGAAGCGGCATCTCGGCCCTGCGGCAGATCGACAAGTCGATCGAGGAGTCGGCCTATGATATGGGTGCCGACAGCTTCCGGGTGTTCATGACCGTGACGCTACCCCTGATCAAGGACAGCTTCCTGAGCGGACTTGTCACCGCCTTTGTCCGCAGCATCACGGCCATCTCGGCCATTATCCTGCTGGTCACGCCGCAGTATCTGCTCATTACCGTGCAAATCAACGAATTTGCCGAAAAGGGCTCGTACAGTCTCGCGTGCGCGTTTGCTACCATTCTGATCGTCATTACCTACGGCGCGGTGCTGCTGATGAACCTGTTCATCAAGTACTTCGGCACCAGCAAGAGCATCAAGGAGGACTGAGTCATGGAGAAAGTCAAAAAAGGCGTCCGTCTGGACCACATTTCGAAAATATACCAGGACCCGAAGACCGGAAAGGATTTTTATGCCGTCCGTGATACCTCGCTGAACATCGAGCCGGGCTCCTTTGTCACGCTGCTGGGGCCGTCTGGCTGCGGCAAAACGACGACGTTGCGCATGATCGCCGGCTTCGAGAGCCCGGACGAGGGCGAGATCTATCTCGGTGACGAGCCGATCAACGAGCTCACGCCGAACAAGCGCGACACCGCCATGGTCTTCCAGAGCTATGCCCTGCTGCCGCACTACAACGTGTTTGACAACGTGGCCTACGGGCTGAAGCTGCGCAAGGTGCCGAAGGATGAAATCAAAGCGCGCGTCATGAAGATTCTCGACCTGGTCGAGCTGACCGGCATGGAGGGCCGCATGACCAACCAGCTCTCCGGCGGGCAGCAGCAGCGCGTGGCGCTGGCCCGCGCCCTGGTCATCGAGCCGTCCGTCCTGCTCTTTGACGAGCCGCTGAGTAACCTCGACGCCAAGCTGCGCGTCTCGATGCGCACGGAGATCCGCCGCATCCAGCAGGAGGTCGGCATCACGGCGATCTATGTCACCCACGACCAGTCCGAAGCCATGGCGCTGTCCGATCAGATCATCATCATGAACAAGGGCGTCGTCGCACAGATGGGCACCCCGCAGGAGATCTATTATCACCCGGTGAACGAGTTTGTCGCCGACTTTATCGGCGAGGCGAACTTCCTGAAGGGTAAGCTGCTCTCCGCCGCCGGTGAGAAGGTGACATTGGACGTAGAGGGCAACCGCGTCACGGTGCCGGGCAAGCCGGGCATGAAGGAGGGCGGCGAGTATACGATCGTCCTGCGCCCCGAGGCGGCCTGTCTGGCCGAAGCGGGCGGACTGCCCTGCAAAGTCGTGCTCTCGTGCTTCATGGGCTCGTACCAGAACTACCACGTCATGGTCGGCAATACGCTCGTCAAGCTGGAGGAGCACAACCCGAAAAACCGCCGGATTTTCTCGGTCGGCGAGCGCTGCTCGCTGATGTTCGAGCCGGAATCTGTGCATATCCTCTGATTGCCGTCGCCAAACCATAAAGGGCCAGTTGCAAAATACAAAACAGGTGCGGAAGCCTTGGTGGTATCGTAGGGGAGGGCCTTGTGCCCTCCCGGCGGAATCAAACCCATTTAGCAAACAAATGTTCGGCGTATTCGCACTTTGTACGAATACGCCGAACTTTTTTGCTGGTAAATATCTTTGCGCGCCGGGCGGCCGCGAGGGCCGCCCCTACGGCAAGACTTTCGTTTTCACGGCTCCGACGCATTTTGTATCGCACCCTTTATGGCGAGATTTTTCCGCCGGCGGCCGCTTTCGCGCCTCTTTTTTCTCCCGGGCGGGTATGCTGGTGCTTGCAGCGGACGCGCCGTCCGCGAGCACATGGCCGGAAAGGAGCGAGCATATGCAGGCAGTGCGCAGCCGCCCGGGAATTCGCCGGGGCGGCATTTTATATCTGAGTGTTGAGGATCTGGAGCCAAACCCCGTGCAGCCGCGGCAGAACTTTGACGAGGAGGGGCTGGAGGAGCTGAGCCGCAGCATCCGCAGCTACGGCATTTTAAACCCGCTGACGGTCCGCTATCGGGGCGGGCACTACGAGCTGGTGGCTGGCGAGCGCCGTCTGCGCGCGGCAAAGCTGGCCGGCTTGCGCGAGGTGCCCTGTCTGCTGCTGAACGTAAACATGGAGGACGCGAGCCTGATCGCGCTGATCGAGAACCTGCAGCGCCGGGATCTCGACTTCATTGAAGAGGCTGAGGGCCTGCGCCAGCTGCAGCGGCTGTTCGGCATGAGCCAGGAGGAGGCCGCGCGCCGCATCGGCAAGAGCCAGTCGGCCGTGGCGAACAAGCTGCGGCTCTTGAAGCTGCCGGAGGACGTGCTGCACACGCTGCGCGACCGCGGACTCACCGAGCGGCACGGCCGCGCGCTGCTGCGCCTGCCGACGCCCGAGGCGCAGCGAAAGGCTCTCAAGTACATTCTGGATAACGACCTGACGGTCTCAGCCACCGACAGCTACATCGACGCGCTGCTCTCCGCGCCGACGGAGAAGGACGCCGTGCCGAGGCACACGCTGATCCTCAAGGACGTGCGGATCTTCCTCAACTCCCTCACCCACTCGCTGGAGGTCATGAAGCAGGGCGGCATCGAGGCCGGCGTCAAACGCCAGGAGACCGACGAGGCACTGATATTGACGATCTCGATACCAAAGGCAAAACCGCATAATGCGGCAAGAGCGGATGTCGAGAAAAAATGAGTTCTGATGATGGCGCTTTTTCGCAGGAATACTTAAGTGAGCTTCCAAATCTTTGATTTGGCTACGCGAACTTATGCATAGCTGCAGACGTATTGTGCGGTTTTTGCCTTAAAGGAAAAAAGAAGGCATAAGCCGCCTGTCCTCGGCATAATCTGTGCCGGGTGGTGAAATTATGGTCCAATATTTTTCCGATCTGCGCTATAAAGAGGTCATCGACATCCACACGGGCTTCCGCCTGGGCTACATCTGCGACGCGGAGTTTGACGACCAGAAGGGGCAGCTCTGCTCGGTCATCACGCCGGGGCGCGGGAAGTTTTTCGGCCTGCTGGGGCGCGAGGACGACTTTGTGCTGCCCTGGAGCAGCATTGTGCGCGTCGGCAGCGATATCATTCTGGTCGAGGGCCCGCAGCCCCCGCGCCGCCGCAAGCCGCGGCATAAATGGATATAGTGCAGGGAAGCCACAGGGTCTTGCCTCTCCCCGCGTCGGGGAGAGGTGTCACGAAGTGACGGAGAGGGACCGCTGTCCGGACTGCCCCTCTCAGGCGCTATCGCGCCAGCTCTCCCCTCGCCCAAGGGCTGGGGCGAGCCAAGGACAATCGTATAAGAAATCCCTTGGCAAACGGGTGATATGGATGTATAATTAGATATTAACAATACACTTTTTCTAAGGAACAACGCATATGCAGACTACCGCCGAAAAACGGGAACGCGCTGTGCTGGTGGGGCTCTCCGCCGCCAGCATGGACGCGGACGAGCGCTCGAGCGAGAGCTCGATGGAGGAGCTGGCCGCACTGGTGGACACCGCTGGGGGCGACACCGTGGCCATGGTGACGCAGCAGCGCGCCGCTCCGGATCCGCGCAGCTTCATCGGCGACGGCAAGGTGGCCGAGGTCAAGGAGCTGATCGCGATGAACGACTGCGACCTGGCCGTCTTCGATAACGAGCTCTCCCCCTCGCAGATGCGCGTGCTCTCCGAGGAGCTCGGCGTGCGCGTGCTCGACCGCTCGGGGCTGATCCTGGACATCTTTGCCCAGCGCGCCCAGACGCGCGAGGGGCAGCTGCAGGTCGAGTTGGCCCAGTACAAGTACCTGCTGCCGCGCCTGACCGGCATGTGGAGCCACCTGGTGCGCCAGACCGCCGCGGGCGGCTCGAGCCCGATCGGCACGCGCGGCCCCGGCGAGACCCAGCTCGAGACCGACCGCCGCCACATCCGCCGCAAGATCCAGAAG
>CACXDT010000302.1 GCA_902766405.1 Oscillospiraceae bacterium | reverse complement strand
AGAAAAAGAGGTTCCAATTATTTTCGTTTCCATTTTAATGAAATAAAAAAAGAGCTAACTGATCCAACAAAAATCAGTTAGCTCTTTGCTTTATAAGTAATGCCTAAAGTGTTGTCAAACCGTTGTCATGGTACGTCTTCACGCCGAAAAAAACAGTGTTTATGCGCCTTCTCAGCGTTTTCGGAATTATTCGTATTCGATCGTGGCCGTGGGCTTTTTCGTCACGTCGTAGACGCAGCGGGTGATGCCGGGGACCTCGTGGGTGATGCGGTCGGCGACGGTCTCGAGGAAGTCCCAGTCGAGGCGCTCAATCGTCGCAGACATGGCGTCGCGGGTGTTGACGGCGCGGATGATGCAGATCCACTCAAAGGCGCGCTTGCCGTCCTTGATGCCGGTGGCCTTGAAGTCGGGCACGACCGTGAAGTACTGCCAGACCTTTTTGTCGAGACCGGCCCTGGCAAACTCCTCGCGCAGGATCGCGTCAGACTCGCGCACGGCCTCGAGCCGGTCGCGCGTGATGGCGCCGACACAGCGCACGCCGAGACCGGGGCCGGGGAAGGGCTGACGGTTGACCATGCTGTCGGGCAGACCGAGCGCGGCGCCGACCGTGCGGACCTCGTCCTTGAAGAGGAGCTTGAGCGGCTCGACCAGCTCTAACTTGACCTCGTCGGGCAGACCGCCGACGTTGTGGTGGGCCTTGATGCCGTCCGTGCTCTCGAGGATGTCGGGATAGATCGTGCCCTGGCCCAGGAAGCCGATGCCGCTGAGCTTCGCGGCCTCTTCGTCAAAGACCTTGATGAACTCGGCGCCGATGATCTTACGCTTGCGCTCGGGCTCGGCCACACCGGCGAGCTTGTCGAGGAAGCGGTCGGTCGCGTCGACGTAAATCAGGTTCGCGCCGAGCTGCTTTTCAAACACGTCGATGACCTGCTGGCTCTCGCCCTTGCGCATCAGACCGTGGTTGACGTGGATGGCCGTGAGCTGCTTACCGACGGCCTTGATCAGCAGCGCCGCCACAACGGAGGAATCGACACCGCCGGAGAGGGCCAGCAGCACGCTGCCATCGCCGATCTGCTTGCGCAGCAGGTCGACCTGGGCGTTGATGAAGGCCTCGGCCAGAGCGGGGGTCGTGATGCGCTCCATGCTCTCGGGGCGGAGGTTGCCGTCGAGAATGCCGGACACGGGATACTTCTCCAGCGCACTCACCGCGGCGACGAGCTGCTCGTCGCTCGCCGTGCCGTCATAGCTGACGACGGCCTGACCGGCCACGCGGCTGACAACGGCCTTGGAAACACCTGTCACCGCCTCGAGCGCGGCGCGGACCTTCGCCTCGCACTTCTCGCAGCCCATGCCGGTGATAAAGAGTACTCTCTCCATGGGAATCGCTCTCCTTTGCAAATCAAATCCGGCGGCACAGTCGGCCGCCGGATGTATTATACTGTATTTCTTTTCTTAACACAAGAGCAAACTAAAACCGAGCCTTGCAAAATTCACAAATATTCGCCGCAAAATTTTGTTGAAAAAGCTTGAAAAACCAGCGCTTTCCAGTCCAATCTCCCGCTTTATCCGATCCGCACACCCGCGGCTCTCAATTCGCGGCGCAGGCGCGGCACATCATCGTAGAAGACCGAGCCGCGCATGCCGAGCCGGTTGGCCGCCTCCATATTGCCGGGCCAGTCGTCGATAAAATAACACTCGTCCGGGTTGAGCCCATAGGTATCGAACAAAAGGCGATAGATCTCCCGCTCGGGCTTTAATATCAGATGGTCGGCCGAGACGATCTTGCCGTCAAAGCACTCCGAGCCCGGGATGCGGTCAAAATAGCGGTGCAGGCAGGTCGTGGCGTTCGACAGGAGATAGATTCCGTAGCCCGCGGCCTTGAGAGCGCGCACCAGCGGCGCCATATCCCGCACGGGCCAGAGCTCTTCCACCCACCAGGCGCGGCAGAAGTGCTCGGCGGCCGGGTGCAGATGCTCGGGCAGGCGCGCGAGGATCGACGGCAATACCTCCTCCACGGGCAGGCCGCGGTCGAGCGCGGTCCACTCGGCGCTCGTAAACACCTCGCGCTGCAGCAGCGCCGCGTCCTCGCCGGTATAGCCCGCGCGCTCGCAGAGACGGCGGGGATCCCAGTAGATCAGGACGTTTCCCATGTCAAATACGATGTTTTTAATCATACGGCAGCTTATTTTACCTCCTTTTTGCCACTAAGGCAATACCGCATAATGCGGCAAGAGCAGATTCCGAGAAAAACCGAGTTCTGATGATGGCACTTTTTCGCAGGAATACTTTGT
>CACXDT010000301.1 GCA_902766405.1 Oscillospiraceae bacterium | reverse complement strand
CTGGTTCTGCCGATACCATAGACATAGGTGAGACCGATTTCGATTCTCTTGTCCTTGGGCAGGTCAACGCCGGCTATACGTGCCATATTTCTTGATCATCCTTTCTCGAATGTTTGCCTGTCTTACGAGGTCGGGAGCTTAATCCCGCCGGAGGGAGCTCGCGCCCCAACAGGCATGTTTATTAAGGACAGGCGGTTTCCTTTTATTCGCGCGCCTTTTTGAGGCGCATCATGTGCCGCGAAGAGCGGCAAACGGAATGAATGCAAACAACCTCGTCGCTTCAAATGGTTGCGTCGGCGAATCTTTCGCCGTTTTCGGAGCGGCGGCTCCTGATGCTGCGCTCAGCCCTGGCGCTGCTTGTGCTTGGGATTAGCGCAGATGACCATGACTCTGCCCTTGCGCTTGATGATCTTGCACTTCTCGCACATGGGCTTCACGGAAGGTCTGACTTTCATTGGTATTTACCTCCTACTTGGTTCTCCACGTGATCCTGCCGCGGGTCACGTCGTACGGCGACATCTGCACCGTGACCTTGTCCCCGGGGAGGATTCTGATAAAGTTCATCCGGAGCTTTCCGGAAATATGCGCCAGAATGATGTGGCCTTGGCCAATATCTACCTGGAACATGGTATTGGGCAGGGCTTCAACGACCGTGCCCTCGAGTTCGATTACATCGTCTTTTGCCAAAGTAAAATTCCTCCAAAGTCGGTGTTGAGCCTTACATGCCATGTCCCGGTGCGGCGGCAGCGCCCCGTCTCACCGGGATAAACCCGGTAAGAATGGGGTTTTGCCTCTCTCCGGATACAGAGCACATGCTGTTACTTCTCCAGCGCTTTCCGGATGGCGGCGGTGGTCGCCTCGATGGTGGGCTGCCCCTCCACCGAGATCAGCTTGCCGCGCTGTTCATAGAAGGCCTTCAGGGGCTCGGTCTCCCTGTGGTAGACGTCGAGACGGTTCTTCACGGTCTCGGGAGCGTCGTCCTTGCGGATCGTCAGCTCGCCGCCGCAGAAATCGCACACGCCGTCCTGCTTCGGGGGATTGAAGAGCACATGGAAGGTCTGGCTGCAGTTCTTGCAGGTGCGCCGGCCGGACATACGGTCGATGATGGTCTGATCCGCGACCTCGATCGAGAGGGCGCAGTCGATCTCAATGCCCTTTTCCTCCATGGCCTCGGCCTGGGGGATCGTGCGGGGCACGCCGTCAAGGATATAGCCGTTGGCGCAGTCGCTCTGGGAGAGGCGCTCCTCGATGATGCCGATGATGACATCGTCGGGAACAAGCTGTCCGGCCTCGACGAAGGCCTTGGCCTTCAGTCCCACGGGCGTGCCGTTCTTCATGGCCGCGCGCAGGATGTTGCCGGTGGAGATCGTCGGGATGTTGTACTCCCGGCTCAGGATTTCGGCCTGAGTGCCTTTACCGGCGCCGGGGGCGCCCAAAAGGATCAGTTTCATGTTGGTATCCCCTCCAAGGATCAGGACAGGAAGCCCTTATAGTTGCGCATCAGCAGCTGGGCCTCCAGAGCACGGACGGTTTCAAGAGCGACGCCGACAGCGATGATGATGCTGGTGCCGCCGAGGGACAGGCCGGTCAGGGCCGTCGCCGTGGTGAAGTGCGAGACGATGATGGGAACACAGGCGATCACGCCGAGATAGAGGGCGCCGAAGAGCGTGATCTTGTTGAGCACCTTGCGGATAAAGTCGCTGGTGGGCTTGCCCGGACGGAAGCCGGGGATGTACCCGCCGTTCTTCTTCAGGTTGTTCGAAACCTCGATCGGGTCAAACTGGATCGTGGAGTAGAAATACGCAAAGAAGATGATCAGCAGGAAGTAGACCAGCGCGTACAGCAGCGAGCTCGTGCCAAACCAGGTGTTGATCCAGCTGTCCTGACCGGCTCCGGTGAAGGCGCCGACCGTGGCGGGCAGCGAGGCGATGGTCTGGGCAAAGATGATGGGCATAACGCCGCTCATGTTGACCTTCATGGGCAGGTGCGTATTCTGGCCGCCGTACATCTTGCGTCCGACCACGCGCTTGGCGTAGACAACGGGAACGCGGCGCTCGGCGTCGTTGACATAGACGATCAGTATGATGATCGCCAGGGCGCCGAGGAACACCAGAACCGCGGCCCACCAGGCCAGGTTGCCGGCGGCGACGTTGCGGATCGAGTTGATGATGGCGTTCGGCAGGCGGGAGACGATCGAGATGAACAGGATGATCGAGATGCCGTTGCCGATGCCGAACTCGTTGATCTGCTCACCCAGCCACATGACCAGAGCCGAGCCGGAGGTGAAGGTCAGCACGACGACGATCGCGGCCAGGACGTTGGTGGAATAGCCGCTGACAAGGATGCCGTTGGCGCGCATGATCATATAGTAGCCGAAGCCCTGCAGAAGGCCGATGGCCACGGTGGCATAGCGGGTGATCGAGGCGATCTTCTTGCGGCCTTCCTCGCCCTCGTCCTTGCTCATGCGCTCGAGCGCGGGGATCGCGATGCACAGCAGCTGGATAATGATGCTGGCGTTGATGTAGGGCTGGATGGACAGAGCAAAAATCGTGGCCGTGGAGAATGCGCCGCCGGACATCATATCCATCATACCGAACACCGTGTTTCTCATGGCGGTGAAGTAGTTGGTCAGCATGGCCACGTCCACAAACGGGACGGGGACAGCGTTGCCAAGGCGGTACAGCAGCACGATCGCGAGGGTGAAGAGGAGCTTTTTGCGGATCTCCTCCACCTTCCAGGCGTTACGCAGAGTCTGAAGCACTTAGACCACCTCTGCCTTTCCGCCGGCCGCCTCGATTTTCTCTTTCGCGGTTTCGGAGAAAGCAGAAGCCTTGACAGTCAGCTTCTTGGTAACCTCGCCGTTGCCAAGAACTTTCACTCCATACTTGCAGTCAGAGAGGATGCCGGCATCCAGCATCGCCTTCACATCGACCTCGGCGCCGTCGGCAAACTTATCGTTGAGCATGCTGACATTGACGAAGTCCAGGGGCTTGGCAAAGATGTTGTTGAAGCCTCTCTTGGGGAT
>CACXDT010000300.1 GCA_902766405.1 Oscillospiraceae bacterium | reverse complement strand
TTTGAGAGGAAAACGGAAGGAGCGGATATGCAGCTCTTCCGGCTCTTCGCAACCGGGAGAGCGAAATGGAGCGAGTTTCGTTTGACGCTGCGAGGCGTCTCCCGCAAGCCGAGTGCGCGCGGCGGGGTGCTTCCCCTCTAACTGTTTAGTCCCGCCAGGGACTGAACAGTTATCTTTAACTCAGATCAATCTGCCAGTTTACAAAGTCGAACAGCGGGTTGCCCGCGTTGGGGTTCACGCCCTTGACGACGCCGCGGTGGGTGATGACCTCCTGCTTTTCAAAGCCGATCGTGATGAGTTCGCCGTTATTGAGCAGGGCCGAGGCGAGCTCGTAATAGCGGTCGGCCCGGTTGGACTCGGAAGCCGACAGATAGTTCTCGATCAGTGTGGTATAGGTCTGGTCGGTGGATCGCGTGAAATTGATGTTGGTGCGCGTGTTGCCATAATCACCCTTGTCGGGCTTGCCCTCGTCGCGCACCTGCAGCAGCTCGGTCAGATCCCAGTTGCAGCGCAGCTTGACCTCGCCGTAATACATATCGAAGGTGTCGCCCTTCTCACCCTCGCGGTCGGTCAGATAGCCGTTCTCCAGCGCCTCGGTGTACTCGCTCCAGCTGAGCGCACGCACGTCGATCTGAATGCCGATCGAGGCCATATCCTCGGCAAAGCGATTGGCTACACCGGCCTTGATGCTGCTGTCGGCCGGAACAATGAAGATCAGTCGCAGCTCCTGCGCGACGCCGGCGCCGAGCTCCAGCTTGCCGTCCTCGTCATAGTCCATGATGCCGTAGTTGTTGAGCACCTGCATACAGTGGTCGAGGCTGAAGCCGTTCTGCGCGGCGAGCTCGGTGGGATAAAAGGACTCGTCGGGCACCATCGGGATCGGGCTTGCGACAGCGCGGTTGGTCATCAGCGTGTCGGTGAAATACCGGCGGTCGAAGCCATAGCTCAGGGCGTTGCGGACATAGCTGAGACGGCCGAATTCGCTCTCCTCGTTGAAGGCCACAAAGTGCATGTTGGTCGTGGTATAGGTGCGGAACTCGTTGGTGCTGGCGTAGCCCAGGTTCGTGACGCTCGAGGGGTCGTTGACGGCCACGTCGATCAGCCCGTCCTCGAAGGCCGAGAGAATGTCGGCCGCGGCCGAGTACTGCCGGATGTATACCGTGTCCACCGGCAGGTTTTCAAAGCCGTTGTTGCCGGCGAAGCTCACAAGCTTCGTGCCGTCCTCGTTCCACATATAGGGGCCGCTGCCGATCGGGTGATCGTCACCGAAGGTGCCGACCTTGACAACCGGGATATTCAGCAGCTTGTAAAACTGGGTGTCGCCCCGGAACAGGCCAACGATCATCGTGTCGGTATCGTAATAGACCGCAGCCACGTTATTGAAGCGGCCCTTGAAGCGGTCACCCTGGATCGCGTTCTCGAGACTCATGCGCAGATCGTTGCCGCCGACGGGTGAGCCGTCGTGGAAGACGTGGTCGGTGCGCAGCTTAAAGGTCCAGGTTTTGCCGTCCTCGCTGCAGAAGGAGTCGTCCATCAGGATCAGCCCCACATCGGGGATGACCTGAAAGTTGTTGTCGAGCTCCAGCATATTCTCGTACACCAGATCGCAGATCAGCTGATTGGCGTGGTTGGTGGCGACCATCGGGGACAGGCTGTATTTGGGGTTGGAGTTGAGGGAAAACAGGTGGTCGGCCGCCTGGGTCTTCTGGATGTCCTTGCCGGGGGTGGATATCTCGATCTGGTTGGCGCTGTCGTCCTGCCGGCTGCCGCAGCCGGAAAGGCTCAGCAGCAGCGAGAGCGCGCACAGCAGCGCTAAAAGCCGGATAGTGGTGTGGTGTTTCATGTTCTCTCCTGTTTAGAACTGTTATGGGACAGCCGTGAGAATAAATGAAAACTGAAAACCGAAAACTTAATAATGAATAATAGAGGAATCCCCTGCGGGGATACTATCAATTTGTCGCGGAGCGACACCTTCATTTTTCAGTATTCATTTTTCAGTATTCATTTTTCAGTATTCATTTTTCAGTATTCATTCTTAATTCTTCAGTATTCATTTTCGGAATTATTATTCCTGCCGCCTGGGTGCCGCGCACGCCGTGGGTATAGCGATGAGACCAGTATTTGTCGTGCCTGCAATAGGTACACTCGTCCGAGATGTCGATGTTTTCTTCCCTTACGCCAAGCTGCCGCAGCCGCCTGGCGTTCGCGCCGCGCAGATCGACGAGGAATTTCCCGTCGTCTCTCCGGCGGATCAGCCCCTCGGTGTCGCCGCCGAGATAGCGCTCGATCGCGTCGGGCACATCGCGGTCGGTCTCGAAGCAGCACGCGCCGATGGCCGGGCCGATGGCGGCACGGATGTCTTTGGCCTTCGCGCCGAGCGCGGCCATCTGCCGCAGCGCCTCGCCGAGGATATCGGCGGTCGAGCTGCGCCAGCCGCAGTGGACCGCGCCGACGACCTTCGCCTCCGGATCGCACAGCAGCACGGGCACACAGTCGGCCGTAAAGCACAGGATCGGCAGTCCCGGCGTCGCCGTGACGATGCCGTCGGCCTCGTAGGGCGTCTTTGACTGGCAGACATGGCGGTCAGCGTCCGTCACGATGCGCACCGCGCGGCCGTGCACCTGGTTGGTGACGGCGGCGCCGTCGATGCCGACGCCGAGCCACGCGCAGACGCGGCGGTAGTTTTCCCGCACGGCCGCGGGGTCGTCCCCGCGGTTCGAGCCGAGGTTCAGCGACGCATAGGGCCCGGTGCTCACGCCCCCGGCGCGTGTGGTAAAGCCGTGGCGGAAGGGGATGACGCTCGAAACCACGATCGGCAGTCCGTTTTGATTGGTGTCGGTAAACATAGGCTCCTCCGGGCGCGATCTGTTATTCGTTTTTGCCGCAGCACTCTTTATACTTGAGTCTCCGGCTGCCGTCAGCCTTCATTTTGCCGCAGGGGCAGGGGTCGTTGCGGCCGGGCTTGGGGGCCTTTTTCACGGGGTTCTTCTTCACCGGCTCGCCGCCGACGTTGGCGGCGGCGTTCTTCGCCACGGCTTTGCGCTCGATCGGCTGCTCGCGGCGCACGGCCACGGTGAACAATCTTCGCACGGTCTCCTCGCGGATACCGGCGACCATGGCCTCGAACATGTCGAAGCCCTCCTGCTTATAGGCGTCGATGGGCTTGGTGTTGGCGTAGCCGCGCAGGCCGATGCCCTGCTTGAGATCATCCATCGCGTCGATGTGATCCATCCAGTACTCGTCCACGACGCGCAGCATCACCACGCGCTCAAGCTCGCGCATCAGCGGACGGCCGTCGGGTGTCAGACCGAAAGCGCTCTCGCGCGCGGCATAGGACTCCCGGGCGATCGTCTGCACGCGCTCGGTCAGCTGCTGATAGCCCTCACGGCCCGAGACCTCGTCGAGTCGGACGCCGCCGCGCCGGTAGAACAGCTTTTCAAAGGGCAGCAGCGCCTTGTCGAGCTCGTCCTGGCTGCCGGGCAGGCTGCCGCCGAGCTCGGTGTTCAGCGTACCCGAGACGAACTCGTCAACCATGCCGAGGATCTGCTCCTTGAGATCCTCGCCGTCGAGCACCTTGCGGCGCTCGCCGTAGATCAGCTCGCGCTGCTTGTTCATGACATCGTCAAACTCCAGCACGCTCTTGCGGGCCTGGAAGTTGCGGCTCTCGACGGTCTTCTGGGCGTTTTCGATCGCGCCGGAGAGGATTTTGGCGTCGATCGGCATATCCTCGTCGACATTGAGGCGATCCATCATGCCCATAATGCGCTCGCTGCCGAAGAGGCGCATAATGTCGTCGGTTACGGCCAGATAGAAGCGGCTCTCGCCGGGGTCGCCCTGGCGGCCCGCGCGGCCGCGCAGCTGATTGTCGATGCGGCGGCTCTCATGGCGCTCGGTGCCCAGGATGAAGAGGCCGCCCACGGCCTTGACACGCTCGGCCTCGGCCGAGGTGACGGCCCGGTGGTGCTCCATGCGCTCGGCAAACAGGGCGCGGGCCTTGAGGATCTCCTCGTCCTCGGTCTCGGCATAGCCGGTGGCCTCGGCAATGACCTCGTCGGAAAAGCCGGCCTTGCGCAGGTCGGTCTTCGAGAGGAATTCGGCGTTGCCGCCGAGCATGATGTCGGTGCCGCGGCCGGCCATGTTCGTCGCGATCGTGACCGCGCCGAGCTTGCC
>CACXDT010000299.1 GCA_902766405.1 Oscillospiraceae bacterium | reverse complement strand
CAAAAAGCAGGGCGGCACGCTGGTCTTCCTGCGCAAGATCGTGCGCGGCGCGGCCGACGACAGCTACGGCATCGAGGTCGCCAAGCTGGCCGGGCTCCCGGACGCGGTCATCGGCAAGGCCAAGGGCTATCTCAAGGAGCTGGAGCGCAGCGGCAACGCTGCCCCGGCGGCGAGCGCGAAGGCGCAGGCCGACGACCAGATCAGCCTGGCCGACGTTGGCACCGACGAGGTGCGCGAGCAGCTCCTCTCGCTCGATCTGAACACGCTGACCCCGCTCGAGGCGCTCAACCTCCTCTACACCCTGCAAAAGAAGGCGAGGGCCTGATGGAAAGCCGGATGACACGGCGTGAGACGCTGCTGGCACTGCTCTATCTGCCGCTCCACGCCCTTGGTCTCCCGCTGCTTGGAAGCTTCCTTGTGCTGCGCGGCGTGCTGACACCGGGGCAGGCCAACCTGCTGGTCTATGCCGTCGGCGCTGCGGTGATTGTGGCGGTGCTGTTTGGCTTCCTGCGGCGGGACTTCGACACGTTGTGCGACAATGTGCTTTTGAGCATCGTTGTGATCTTACAGGACTATGCGCTGCTGATTTGCAGCTCGATCGCGGTCTCGATGCTGTTTGAAGCGCTCGGTCTCACACAGAACGACAACAACGAGGCCGTTTATGAAATGGCGACCTCGGAGTTTGGCCCGATCGCGGCTGCCGCTGCCATCTTAGCGCCGATCGTCGAGGAGTGTATCTTCCGCGGCGCGATTTTCGGTGGGCTGCGGCGCAAAAACCGCGTGATGGCCTATATCGTCAGCGCGCTGCTGTTCTCGCTCTACCATGTGTGGCAGTCGGCGCTCTACGATCCGACACAGCTCTGGTACCTTGTGCAATATATCCCGGCCTCGCTGATTTTAGCGCGCTGCTATGAGCGCTGCGACAGCATCTGGGGCGTGATTTTTGTACACATGCTCAACAATGGCCTGCCGCTGCTGGCCGTGGCATTTCTGAATGTATGAACGACTATACCATTACCCCGATTGCGCGCATCCGCAGCGATTTTCCCGAAAAATTCGGTATCCCGCGCCAGAGCGGCGTGGTCGAAAGCCTGACGGCGCGCATCGTCTTTGAACCGGCATACCGCCATGCCGACGCGCTGCGCGGACTCGAGGGCTTCTCCCACCTCTGGCTGATCTGGCAGTTTTCGGCCAATCTGCGCGAGGGCTGGCGGCCGACCGTGCGCCCGCCGCGCCTCGGCGGCAACGAGCGCATGGGCGTTTTCGCCACGCGCTCGCCGTTTCGCCCTAACGCCCTGGGGCTGAGCTGTGTGCGGCTGCTCGGCATTGAGCACGGCGCGGACGGCCCGGCGCTCACGGTCGCGGGGGCCGATCTGATGGATGGGACGCCGATCTTCGATATCAAGCCCTATCTGCCCTACGCCGACTGTATTCCCGAAGCCACCGGCGGCTTCGCGCCGGACAGCGGGGCCAAGCTCGCGGTCACGATCCCGGAGAGCCTGCTGCAAAGGGTTCCGGAGGATAAACGCGAGGCCCTGCGCGGCGTGCTCGAAAACGATCCCCGCCCGCGCTACCAGAGCGACAGCGCGCGCGTCTACAAGCTCGACTTTGCCGCTCTGCACGTGGAATTCCGGGTCGACGGCTCAGAACTGACCGTGACGGATGTCCGGAAACAATACTCCCTATGAAAAAATGGAGCGACAGCGCGCGTTTGCGCTTTGCCGCTCCATCAAATGACAGGAGGAAAACAAAATGAAAGACTTTGGCGTGAAACCCTATCTGTTCCCAATGCCCGTCTATATGATCGGCACCTGGAATGAGGACGGCACGGTCGACTCCATGCCGATGGCCTGGGGCGGTCTCTGTGCCGAGAATATGGTGGCCCTCAACTTAGAGGAGGCTCACAAGACCGTGGCAAATCTCAGGGCCAGGGGCGCCTTTACGCTGTCCGTGCCCGGCACCGATACGCTGGCGGAGTCTGACTACATGGGCATTGCCAGCGCCGGCAAGTTTGCGGATAAGTTCGAGCGCACCGGGCTCCACGCGGTGAAAAGCGAGCGCGTGGACGCGCCCATCATCACCGAGTACCCGCTGACGCTCGAGTGCAAGGTGGTCGAATTCCAGCAGCAGCCCTACGGTCTGCGCGTGCTGGGCGAGATTGTGAACGTGCTGGCCGACGAAAAGACACTGGACGAACAGGGCCGGATCGACTGCGGCAAGCTGAACACCTTCCTCTTCGACCAGATGCGCAACGACTACTACGCCGTGGGCGAGGTCTGCGGTAAGGCCTGGCACTCCGGCGCCCCGCTGCTGAAAAAGTAAAGCCCTATGGCAACACCGCACAATACGCCTGCGGCATCTTCCGGAAAAACCGCGCCCTGATTTCGTCACTTTTTCTTGCAATACACAATACGACT
>CACXDT010000298.1 GCA_902766405.1 Oscillospiraceae bacterium | reverse complement strand
GACAAGGAAAATGGCGCAGGGAATACTTTCGTATTTTCAAGCCATTTGACGCAGTATCGGCGGAACGCCGCCCGGGAAAACCGATCGAGGTTCGAGTCCTCTAAGCCTAATTATCCAAACAGTTCGTTCACGGTCTTCTCGGTGAAGTCCGTCAGCGCGGCAAAATCCACGCTCGGGCGGTAGACGGCCTCGAGCTCGTCGTGGACGGCCTTGGCCGTCTCTAACTTGGCGAGGGCCGCGGCCATGGCGGCGTCGCGGGCGCGGAGTCCCTGCCGGCGCTCGGCGCGCTCGTCGGCCGAGAGCGCTTCAACCGCCATCACGTCCAGCCTTATATGGCGGCTCGATGGCAGCGGCCAGTCCCCGGCGAGCAGGGCGAGACCGCTCTTTGGCAGCAGCAGCGCTTCCAGGCGCGTCGGCTCGAGCGGGTCGGGGCACAGAATGCGGTCGAGCCCCTTGTCAGCCGCCGCAAAAGCGGCGGCCTCCAGCGCGATCGGCGCAAGGCCGAGCGCGTTGTCGAGACAGTAGGCTGTCGGGCAGAGCGCCGCGACCGTTCCGCCAAGCCGGATCCGCCCCTGGCAGCTGACCGCCGAGAGAAAGCGGCGCGATGCCCGGTTTCCGCCGTCCTTGCCGCCGTGGCGATGGATCAGCTGCACGGCGCGATCACGCACAGCGGACAGCACAGGCTCGGGCAGCTCCGGACGGCAGCCGGTGTCCAGCGCCGCCGCGGCGGACAGATAGGCATAGGCCTGGCGGTAGCAGCGCTTGTTTTCCGCCGAAAGCAGTGTCAGACGTTCGCGCTCCGTGGCCGACAGTGCCCCTGCGCGGAAGGCGAACAGATCCACATAGTCACCGTCGGCGCCGAAGCGGCGCGGCTCGAGCACATGCGGCGCGGTGCCGTCCACCCAGCCCTGACGCAGGGTAGGGAGATAGATGCCGTCCAGCGAGTCCGGATCGCCGGAGCAGACAATGTATTCCACATCATAGCCGCGCTGCTCGGCGGCCGCGCCGATCGCGCGCATGAAGCTCGATTTTCCGCTGCCCGGCCCGCCCTTGATGACGTGCAGAAAATCCCCCTCGCCGGTGCAGAAGCCATCATACAGCGAGGTAAAGCCGGCCTTGCTGTTGGCGCCCAGAAACCATGTCGTTGTCATCCGATCACCTCAATAGATAAATTCACCCTTGGCTTAGTGGACGCGAACCCCGTTCGGTGTTCGAGTCCACTAAGCCATCCTATGACCTCCATCCGCCGCATGACAGTCATAGTGTGTGAAACAGGGCGAGGAACTATGTATCGGAAAGGCAAACATGGGAAGGGCGGCTATGCCCGCAGGGCACGCAGTCAGCCGCCCGCGCGGCACGAACGGAAGCACACAGAAACGAAGGGTGAATTCGCAGCACGCGCGAATTCACCCTTCGTTTTCATCAAGATAAAAACACACCGCCTGGGCAGCTAACTGCCCCGGCGGTGGAGATAGACCATTATGACCGGCCGCTTTCGAAAAACGATGGCAGTTCGGCAGAAAATGGATATTTTTTCTAACCACTAAACACTAAACACTAACCACTAACCACTAACCACTGTCCCATTCCCCGCGAGTCAGATATCAATGAATCGTACTCACATGGCGGCAGAGCGCCTGGAAGGTCTCCTCGCTGAGATCGTGCTCGACCTTGCAGGCATCCTCGCGGGCCATCGCCGCGTCGACGCCGAGACGGATGAAAAAGTCTGTCAGCGTCTTGTGGCGGGTGTAGATCCGGTCGGCGATCTCCATGCCGTCCGCCGTCAGCGTGATAAAGTTGCTCTCGTCCATTGTGATATAGCCGTTCTCGCGCAGGCGCTTGGTGGCATAGCTGACGCTGGGCTTGGTGACACCCAGCAGGTTCGCAACGTCGACCGAGCGGATAAAGCCGCGCTTTTCCTTGAGCATCAGCATGGCTTCCAGATAATCTTCCGTGGATTTCTGTGAGTTCATCATAAGGATGCACCGACTTTCTCATATACTGCCTGTTTATAGTATGTATACTAACATATTTGCCCGCGCTTGGCAAGGAATATTCTATAATCTGCGTATCATCGGTATTCTATATTCTGCGTATCATCGGTTTGACTTATTTTCACTCTTGACAGAAAAAGACAGGAATGCTATACTGAATCGGAAGTTAGAAAAGCCTAATTATTTTTTTAGGAGTCTAATTAGAAATATCTAACGACAGAGAGCTGCGCTTAACAGAGAGGAGAACGTGCGATGATGCCACTGGTGCTGGCGGAGGCCGGAGAGGAAAATACGATCAGAAAGGTCGGCGGCAGTGCCGAGATGCGGCAGCACCTGGAAGATATGGGCTTTGTCGTCGGCGGCAGCGTCACGGTGATGTCGGTTATCGGCGGCAACCTGATCGTCAAGGTCAAGGAATCCCGCGTGGCCCTCAGCCGCGAAATGGCGCAGAAAATCATGATTTGAAGGAGAGTGTATCCGTATGAAAACACTGAGAGATGTTCCGATCGGCGAGACTGTCCGTGTCGTGAAGCTCCACGGCGAGGGCGCCGTGAAGCGCCGCATCATGGACATGGGGCTCACGAAGGGCGTCGAGGTCTATGTCCGCAAGGTGGCGCCGCTGGGCGACCCGATGGAGCT
>CACXDT010000297.1 GCA_902766405.1 Oscillospiraceae bacterium | reverse complement strand
TTCCGTTGGAGATGACCGGCAGCCAGCCAAGCTTGATGGCCAGCAGCTCCATGAGCAGCATCGCCACAAAGAAGTTCGGAAGAGAGTTGCCGATAAAGCTCAAAAAGCGCAGCAGATAATCCGTCAGTTTGTCATGCCGCACCGCAGCCAGAACCCCCAGGGGGATCGAGATCACGATGGTCATGAGGATCGAAAGCGCCGTAAGCAGCAGCGTCGCCGGGAGTTTGGAAGTAAAGGTCTTGAAAACGTCGCGCCCGGAGACATAGCTCGTTCCCATGTCGCCGGTGAGCATGCCGCCCAGCCAGGAAAAATACTGCTGCAAAAAGGGCTTGTCCAGGCCGAGCTCCGCGCGTTTTGCGTCGATGACCTCCTGCGCCACCGCGCCCTTGTCGGCGTACAGCTCCGTGATCGCGTCGCTGCCGGCCATGCGCATCATGGCAAAGGACAGAAAGGTGATCCCGAGCAACACCGGGATCAGCTGTAAAAAGCGATGTATCACATATTTTCTCACAGTGCATTCTCCAACAGTATGCGTGCGGTATGGTACAGGGAGATTATAAGTCTTAGCCTTTGGGCGCGGAAGCCCCCCGGGGGGATATTTTTTCTCTTTCTCATAGAGAATTATCCCGGGGGGCTTGCCAATCCGAACAAAGCATGATAGTTTATTCCCTTAGGGCACTTTTGAGCGAAATTCTTAGCAAAAAGGCAAGCTTTTGGGAGAAATATGAATGAATACTGAAGACTTAAGACTGAATAATGAAAAATATAGGAGTCGCTTCGCAACAATTTGAATCCATCCCCGAAGGGGATACCTCCATTTTTCAGTTTTCATTATTCATTATTCATTTCCGGTTTATCCGGGTTAGGGAGGTGCGTTATGGAGAATCGAGACACGATCCTTGAGGAAAACAGAAGCTACTGGTCGGGCCGCGCCGCGGGTTACTCCGCGGTCAATCGATGGGAGCTCTCCACGGCGCAGCGGCAGAAGTGGAAGGACTGTCTGCGCGAAGAGCTGGTGCGGCAGTTCCCGGCGCGCGCCATGGACGCTCTGCGTGTGCTGGAGGTCGGCACCGGCCCGGGCTTTTTCGCCATTCTTCTGTGCGAGCTGGGCTGCGACGTGACCGCCCTCGACCTGACCCCAGCCATGCTGGCCGAGGCAAAGAAAAATGCCGGCGAGCTCGCCGGTAAGATCCGCTGGATGGAGATGAACGCCGAGGCATTGACCTTTGCGGACGCCTCGTTCGACGCGGTGGTCAGCCGCAATCTGACCTGGAACCTGCCGCACCCCGACGCGGCCTATGCCGAATGGGCGCGGGTGCTGCGGCCGGGCGGCCTGCTGCTGAACTTCGACGCAAACTGGTATGCCTATCTCTTTGACGAAAAGGCCCAGACTGCCTATGAGCAGGACCGGCGCAACAGCGCCGAGCAGGGGGTGCGGGATCAGAATTTAGAGAGCGAGGGAGAGCACTTCGACGTGATGGAGGACATCGCCCGCCGCGTGCCGCTCTCGCAGCTCCGCCGCCCCGCCTGGGATCTCGCCCGGCTGCACGCGCTCGGCCTGCGTGCCAGGGCGGATGAGCAGATCTGGCAGCGCGTCTGGTCGGAGGAGGAAAGGCTGAATTTCGCTTCGACACCGATGTTTCTGATCATCGCTCGTAAGGGGCAGTGCTGAACTTGCGGCATTTGCCGCCCGCGGATTCGCCCGGGCAAAATGCGTGACCGACACCGCCGCGCCGCGCGGTCGAGGACGCCCGACGGTCTACGGCGGAAGGGGACTTTTTTCACGGCCCCGGCAGGAATCATGATAACGAAAAGTTGGACAAGTCCGTATCTTTGTACGAAAATGTCCAACTTTTGCGTGTATTATTATGTACCGTGGATTTGTGGGTAACGATTCAGTGGTCCCGCAATTAGGGGGAAGTTCAGAGGGGCACTCCCCTCTGATTTTTCGCCTCGGAAGGCGAAAAACAATTCAAATCTGTTTTTTCCGAGGACATGCGCCTCGGAAAAAACTCTTCTCACGG
>CACXDT010000296.1 GCA_902766405.1 Oscillospiraceae bacterium | reverse complement strand
TTTTGCGCCCAACGAGCGCCGCTGGGCGTTTGCCCAGCAAGCGAGGCGGGACAAAAAGCGCCGAAAAGGGACGCTCACAGGCGGTAGATGTTCGATCCCCTTCGCCCTAACAAAAACCCAGGCATTATGATGTTGAATTTCCGTATCAATTATGACAAGAGCAAGCTGCAATTTCTCGGCGGCGAGGATGGCACCCTGACAGGCTGGACCTTCAGCACAGAGGGCAACGGAGCACTCTGGGACGGAGACAAGGACTACACGACCGCCGGAACGGTTGCAAAGCTGCGCTTTACGATCGCGGAAAACGCAACAGACGGAGATGTGACGGTCAGTCTCTCGGCGCTTGAGGCCGGAAACTACAACGAACAGAATGTTACCTTCGCAGCGAGCGATGGTATGGTGAAGATTCGCAATATAACTTAGGGCAATATCGCACAATTCGCCTTCAGCTATGCATAAGTTCGCGTAGCCAAATCAAAGATTTGGACGCTCACTTAGGCGCCTCCTGGAAAAATTGCGCCCTGATTTCGTCACTTTTTCTTGCAATACACAATACGACTCGCTTTGCTCGCATGCATAAGTTCGCGTAGCCAAATCAAAGATTTGGACGCTCACTTAAGTATTCCTGCGAAAAAGTGCCATCATCAGAACGCAATTTTTCTCAGGATTCGCTCTCGCCGAATTATGCGGTATTGCCTTAGAAAACACAGGAGCGGCCGGCTCATTTCTGAACCGGCCGCTCCTGCCAAAGTGCGCAGTATCCGTTGTTTTTATTGAAGAAACGCGAAAATCTTCTCCCAGTACGGGATCAGCACGTCGGAATCGGTCATATACAGCTCGTGCTTCATGCCGGGGACGCGGACAAGCTCGCACGTCCTGACGCGCGAGGCGAACACATCCTGCGCGCTGTTTTTCACCATCGTGTCGTTCTCCGCCTGGAAGAGCAGCACCGGGATGCGGATCCGCGCGGTCTGCTCGGCAGAGATCGCCTGATAGCAGGCCTTCACGGCCTCCTTCCCCCACTGGATCGAGGGCGAGCGCGTCTGCAGATGGCGGTCGGCCTTCTGCTTTTCGAGATAATAGAGATAACGGCACTCCGAGGAGTCGCAGCTGGTCTCAAAATGCGGCGTGGTGTCAAACTCATTGACCGGGGTGGGCGAATTCTTGCGCCGCTCGCCGATCCCCATCAGACTGGCCCCGATGTACACGGCGTGAACCGGCACGTTCCCGAAGCTCAATCCGAGCATCGGGGAGGAGAGCACCGCCTTATCGAAGAGCTCGGGATACTGCTCGATGACCTTGGCCCCGACGCAGCCGCCCATGGAATGGCAGTAGAGGTAGAGCGGCAGCTCGTGCGCGGCGGGCTTGACAAGCGTCTCGACCAGATGGTGCAGATCCTCCACATAGTCGCGAAAACGCTCGACATGCACGACATAGGGGTTGTCGTTCAGACGGACCGAACGCCCGTGCCCGCGGTGGTCAAAGCCCCACACCTCATAGCCGGAGCGCAGCATATAGTAGATGGATTCCGTGAATTTCTGCACGGACTCGGTGAAGCCGTGGCTGATGACGATCACGCCCTTCGGCGCTTCGGCGCGAAAGTGCTCGTAATAGATCCGCTGCCCGGGCACGCGCTCGAAGCTTCCGCTCTCTTTTCGCGCGGCAACATAGGGCTCGACCTTTGCACGCATCTCCTCGGCATAGTTTTCTTCTCTGATCCAGTCCATGCGGTTTTCCTCCTAAGTATCATACAGAAACGTTCTATTTTACGATATTCGATGGGATAGTTCGCCACCTCATCCGCCCCAGTGTGCGCACTGGGGCACCTTCCCCTCCAGGGGAAGGCAGTCCACCTCATCCGTCACGGCCCTTGCGGGAGACGGGCCGCGCCACCTTCCCCTCGAGGGAAAGGCTTTTGGCGATCAGGGCCAGCTTTTGCGCGCGGGTCAGGCGCTTGATGTGCCATTCGCGGCTCATGGCCTGTTCCTTCGTCTCGCAGCTCTCCCAGTAGACCAGCGTCACCGGACGGCGCGAGCGGGTGTATTTGGCCCCGCCGCGGCCCAAATTGTGCGCCTTCACGCGCGCCTCGACGTCGTTGGTCCAACCGGTGTACAGACTCCCGTCGGCGCAGCGGAGCATATAGACGCCGATCACGGCCGCTCCACCTGGCGGATGTTTTTTTCAAACTTCGACCGGGCCCCCATGACCTCGTGCCCGCAGCCCAGACAGCGCAGCTTGAAATCCGCGCCGGTGCGCAGCACCTGCCACTGCTTCGAGCCGCAGGGGTGTGCTTTTTTCATGGTCAGAATATCGTTTACCTGGATGTCCATTATTTTTTGATCTCCAACCAGTACCGCTTCGCGGCCTGTTCGGTCTTGTTGTCGCCGTATTCGTAGTAGTGCGCGTTTTTCAGCTCGTCGGGCAGATACTGCTGCCGTACCCAGTGACCCGGGAAGTCGTGCGGGTAGCGGTAGCCCTGCTCGCGCTCGAAGCCGGTGCCGTCGGCGTGGACGTTCTGCAGCTCGCGCGGGACGCTGCGGCCCTTGCCCGCGCGCACGTCGGC
>CACXDT010000295.1 GCA_902766405.1 Oscillospiraceae bacterium | reverse complement strand
TGTGCAGCTGCAGCGCAGAGCAGGTCCACTTCTGGCTGACGCCGCCCTCGACCGTCGCGGCCAGGGCGCGGGCCTTGTTGTGGCCGTTGATGAGGATCAGCACTTCCTTGGAATCCGTCACGGTGCCGACGCCGACGGACAGGGCCTGTGAGGGCACAGCCTCGGGGTCGTTGCCGAAGAAGCGGCTGTTGACAATACGGGTGTCCGAGGTCAGGTTGCGGACGCCGGTGCGGGAGGCCAGGCTGGTAAACGGCTCGTTAAAGGCGATATGGCCGTCCACGCCGATGCCGCCCATGAACAGGTCAATGCCGCCGTAGGAGGCGATCTTCGCCTCGTAGCGGGCGCACTCCCCCTCGGGATCGTCGGTCATGCCGTTGAGGATGTTGATGTTCTCGCTCTTCATGTCCACCAGGTGGTCGAAGAAATTGTCGTGCATGAAGTACCAGTAGCTCTGGTCATGCTCGTGAGGAAGGCCGAGGTACTCGTCCATGTTGAAGGTCACGACGTTGGCAAAGGACAGCTCACCGGCCTGGTTCTGACGGGCCAGTTCTTTATATACGCCGATCGGACTGGAGCCGGTGGGCAGACCGAGCACAAAGGGGCGATCCTCTTTATGGGCCTTGATCTTGGACGCGATATAGTCCGCCGCCCACTTGCACATTTTATCATAGTTTTCCTGAATAACGACACGCATTTTATTTAATCTCCTTATTACCAGTATCATCGGGCAAAACTTGCCCCTGCTTTTCAGGGCGGATCCGCCGATTGGACGGACAACGCCCATTCTATGCCTGCATTCGGTGATAAGAGAACCTCTGTTACGGTGTTGATTCCGCTTTTTGCTTTCTCTTTAACGACGCACCGCCGGAATCATCCGGCCGCCGTGGCAGCATCCGCCGAGTCTTTCGACAACTGCCAATCCTCGTCACCCAGTTACGGGCCTGGCGCTAACAGCCGCTCCTCACTGCTCCTTTCGAGCGAGACTGTTTTATCCGGTTTTGGGAAAAGACATCCATCCTTCTCAAAAACATGGATACTATACACTTTATACGGCGCAAAATCAAGAGATGCATTGATTTTTTATGCCGCCGACTTGTCTAAAACGGAGCTGGACACGATATCCGGCTCCGTCGGGACTTACTTTCTTCTGTCGTACTCTTTATGGGTCGCGTAGAAGTTGGCCTTCTGTTCAAACATAAATTTGTCAATCCGTTTGATGAAATCGTCAAAGCTCTCGATATCGGGATCGTAAATGCCGCAGCCGGCCGAGGCTGTCAGCTCGTAGGGCTTGCCCGCCGTATCGTTGTACTTGTCGCACAGAGAATAGAGCTTTTTGACGGTTTGTTCGATCTGCCATTGATCGTCGGTATTCTGGATGATGATAAACTCATCGCCTGCATAGCGGATGGCAATGCCGCGGTCGCCGATCGTACGGCGCAGGATGGCGGCATAGTCGATCAGAGCACGGTCGCCCTCGGAATGGCCGAAATCGTCGTTAATGCGCTTAAAATGGTCGATATCCGCCATGATAATGCCGACCTTGCGATGGGAATTGTTGATCGTATCGCCGATAAGGTGGTCGAAATAAGCACGGTTATTGAGCTTTGTCAGCGAGTCGATATAGGCGAGATCGTTCTGCAGGCTCATGAACACGCCAACAACACCGATGATGACCATCGGCCAGACGATCGAGATCCCGTTCAGCGAGAAACGCACCGCAACACCGAGCACCACAGGAATGACAAAAATATGGATCGGAAAGAACTTTACCACGCCGGCATTACGGCTGAAGCGGTAGACCATCACCACAGCGACGATCATGCAGTAGATCGCGCAGAGATAATACAGTGGCTGCAGCGCTGCGCGCTGGCAGACGTTCGCCCCGTCAATCCGAAAGACCAGCGGCACAAACAGGTTGACAAGCAGAACAAACAGAAGCAGGATCGGCGCGGCAAAAAAATACCAGCGCTCCTTGACCCAGTCGAGAATCTCGCCAAACAGATGGCAGCGCACAAACAGAATAAAGACAGCCCCGGTGGCAATGTCACCGGCAAACAGCAGGGTATTGGCCATCCTGCCGACAATCGTGAAAAAGATACCGGCTCTCCCGTCCACGGCATAGGCGATCGGCTCGAGAACGCAACACACCGTGGGGATCAAAAGGCAGAGGTACAGCAGCTTATCCTCCAGGCTGCGGTTTCGGCGCGCGTTGAAGCATACTAACGTAATCACAGCCAGAGCGACGCCGATACCGTTGGATACCAGCGAGGATAATACAGACATGCGCAGCCCTCCCTTCCTATCACATATTCAATGACTCCCTGCGATTAAAGCCAATTATACAGAAATCTTGACTATAATTCAAGACGATTTTATAGAGATTTTAAATATAGAGATAAAAAAATCTGTTTTCTGAAGAATTATTGAAAAAGCTGCTCATAGCACGCTCTGCTTGCATCACTGAAAACAGTAAAGATGATTCTTTCCATGCTGCCCGGATGCGCGGTCAGCCAGTCTGTGACAGTTTTAACGGCAATTTCGGCCGCTCTCTGCTTGGGAAAGCGGAAAACGCCTGTCGAGATACCGCAGAAAGCCACGGATTTCAGCCCATTCTCCAGGCACATATCCAATATATTGCCATAGCAGTCGGCGAGATCGTTTTCCAGCGCGGGCGTCAGCCGATGTCGGACGATCGGCCCGACAACGTGGATCACCTTCCCGGCCGGGAGATTATAGGCGTCCGTCAGCATCGGAACGGCGGTTGGCTGCTCGTAATGGCGGCCATAGCGGATACGCAGCCGTTCCATCTGCCGGCCGCACTCCGCGCGGAGCTGCACGCCGGCAAAGCTGTGGATGCAGTTATCGATGCAGTTGTGCATCGGAACAAAGCAGCCAAGCATCTGCGCATTGGCCGCGTTGACGATAGCATCGACGGCCAGCCTTGTGATATCCCCCTGCCAGATCGACAGACCGTCCCGGATCTCCGGGATCTCCGAAAGCCGCACGATCCCCTTCTCCTCGGCCCGTTCAGCCAGGTATTCATCCTGAACCCTGAGAACATCTGCCGGCAGCTCCCCCGGCATGCGAATGTTCATCAACGAGCGGAGCACGCGTCGCTTCTCCTCCGGGTCGGAGGGCGTCGGCAAATCCCGATAGTCATCGGAATCCGCCTTGAATGCCTCCACGAGATAAGAAAGCCTTTGATCCTGTGTTTTTTTATTGTCCATGGAAACCCTTCTTTTTCAAGTGCGTTTTTCTGATGCTTCTCAACCCAAATGATATAACAGCATCAGGATGATGTCAAATCTTTTGTACGGTGGATTTTAGCATTCAAAAGGGAACAGAAGGCGGGCCTTATCGAACCTGCGGTTCTCGTCCAACCCACACCACGAGCAAAGGCACCCCACAACCAAAACGGAGGTCCCCCGTGAGACCTCCGTTTTGGAAAAGGAAGAAGGACTCAGCGGATGTGCAGTTTTCGCGGCTCTTACGCAATCCCTAAAGGGACTAGCTTCGCGTCGCCGCGGAAACGGAACGGAGCTGAGTTCTTCT
>CACXDT010000294.1 GCA_902766405.1 Oscillospiraceae bacterium | reverse complement strand
TTAAGGTTATTTTCTCCCTCATTGGGCATACTTATTCCGGGAGTGTGAGACAAATGACAGACATGAGACGCTGGCAGACCGTTCTGCTGATGCTGTTGGCCGCGGCGGCCATTTACCTGGGCGGCGAGGCGGCCGCGACGCTGGAGTCGCCGGCAGATCCAAGCTTTCCGTCCGATATTTACGCGGCTTTTGCGGTGCGCGCCGAGCAAGCGGCCTGCTATCTGCGTCCCTGCGGCAACCGGATCGCCATCTATGCGACGCGAAGGAGCAAGGAGCCCACGGCGCTGACCGATATCGACCTGAACACCCTGCGCAGCGCGGATCTCGCCATGGTGCGCCGGGGCATCCCCGTGTCCGGGCAGAGCGAGCTGCTGATGCTGCTGGAGGATCTGGGGTCGTGATGCTCGCGGCTTGTGCTTGCCTCGCCCCGGCCGCGAAGCGGCATCCGGGGGAGAGACGGCGCTGTGAGCCGGACGAGCCAAGATACGAAAATTTACAGTTGATTTCTTCCAATCGCTGCTGTACAATAGGGCTGTAAGAAAAAGAACGACCTGGGAGGGGCCTCCAATGAGCGACGATTTCGGCAGTGACTATATCACCATTGTGGACGACGACGGACAGGAGTCCGAGCTGGAGGTCGTCGACTCGATCGAGTACAAAGACCAGACCTTTACGCTCTTTCTGCCCGCGGATCTGAGCGAGGACGATCCGGATTACGGCTTTATCATCCTGCGCGAGGTCGCCGATGAAAACGGCGACACGGTGTTTGAATCCATCGATGACGAGGATGAGCTCAACGATGTGTATGAGCACTTCATGACGCTGCTCTTCGACGACGAAGACGACCAGGCATAAGTCACGCTCCCCTCGCGTAAACTGAAAACAAGACCTGCTGTGTGCGTGATGTCTTTCATGACCTTTGCGGCTCAATAAACCCACATCTCTCATAAGGGATGCCGATTTGAATCTGCGGATTGCAGACCTCCCGGCGTTTTCTGCGCTGGAAGTTGGGAGCAGTGAAACAGAACTTAGGCGACCCACCTGCCTTATCGTGCAGGTTATCATTGGGCCGGCACGGCACAAGCGGGCAGTTCCCCCGGCGAAAGCCGGGGGAACTTTTATCATACCTGTTCAGTCCCTTACGGGACTAAACAGGTAGAGGGGCTGCACGGCGCTGCGCGCACTCGGCTTGCGGGAGACGCCTCGCACACTTGCGCCGTGAGAAGTGTTTTTTCCGAGGCGCATGTCCCCGGAAAAAACGCATTTAAAATTGTTTTTCGCCTTCCGAGGCGAAAAATCAGAGGCGTTCCCCCTCTGAACTCCCCCTGACGTTCCGGTCGTTTTAACCCCACAGGGCGGTGAGCATCGGGATGACCTGTTTTTTGCGGCTCATGACCTTCGGGAGATAGACGGTCTTATTCTCGGGCACGACCTGGAAGGCCTGCTGGATCGTGTCGTCGTCGCCGACGTAGATCAGCGTCGAGCCCTCGTTGAGCACATCGGTGATCATCAGCAGCACAAAGTCGAAGCGCTTGTCGTCGCGGATCTTCTCCATTTCGGCCATGAACTCGTCGCGGCGGTCGAGCAGCGCGGCGGCGTCGTCGCAGGTGATCTGGCTGACGGCCAGGTTCTGCCCGGAGATGTGGAACTCCTTGTAGTCTGTCAGCAGCAGCTCACGCGCGGTCTTCTCCTCGCCGCCGAAGGAGAACAGACTCTTGCCGAGCTCGTCGAGGTCGATATTCGCAAAGCGCGCGAGGCGCTGCGCCATGGCGATATCCTTCTTGGTGCAGGTGGGCGACTTGAACAGGACCGTATCAGACAAAATCGCCCCGGCCATCAGTCCCGCGATCTTCGGCGAGGGCACAACGCCGTACTCCTGGTACATTGAGGTGATGATCGTGTTCGTACTGCCGACGGGCTCGTTGCGCACGCGGATCGGCTGGCGGGTCTGGATGTCGGCCAGGCGGTGGTGGTCGATGATCTCCAAAATATCGACCTCCTCGAGCCCGGGGACCGACTGGGCGGCCTCGTTGTGGTCGACCAGCACGACGCGCTTGCGCCGCGGCTTGAGCAGATGGTAGCGCGAGAGCGTGCCGACGACCCTGTCGTTCTCATCGAGGATCGGGTACGAGCGGTAGCGGCTCTTGAGCGTGACCTCCTGCACATCGTCCACGTAGTCCTGCAGATGGAAGGAGACGAGCTCCTTTTTCTGGCAGACACGCTCGACAGGGTTGGCCTGGTAGATGATGCGCGAAACGCGCCGCGCGCTCAGCGGGGTCGAGATGACCACCGTATGTTTGGCTTTCTCGGTCCAGGACGGCTGGATATCCGCGCGGCAGATGATCAGGCACTCGACGCCGGCGTCCAGGGCTTTCTCGATAACATCGGGCTGATTGCCGCAGATCAGGATCGAGTCGGGGTTCGTCAGCGCCTGATCCTCGTAATTTTGCGGCAGGGTGATGAAGAGCTCGCCCGAGATCGCGCTGACCTCGGTGCTGTACTCGTTGACGAGCGTACCCTCGATGACGCTGAGCAGATTGAACAACGGCAGATCGCTGATATGGTTTTCGTTGACGGTCTGCAGCTCAAAGCTCGCAATATCGCCGGCCGAGAGCATGCCGAGCAGCGTGCCGTCCTCGTTGACGATCGGCAGAGACGAGAGATCCCCATCCCGCAGGGTGCGCCAGGCCAGATCCATCGGCACCGAGCCGCTGAGCGCGGGCGGGCGGTCGAAGTCCAGGTCGCAGACCTGGGTGCGCATGTTGTGGATGTGGAGCGGCGGCTCGAAGCCGAAGCGCTTGAGCAGCCGCTGCGTCTCGTCATTGATCGAGCCGATGCGCGCCGCCTTGTACTCGCGGTCGCCCAGGGCATTGCGGAGATTGGCGTAGGCGATGGCCGCCACGATCGAGTCGGTATCCGGGTTGCGGTGGCCTGTCACGTAGATGTCACTCATGGGCTTCCTCCCGTTTATCTTTCTATATAGTTAAATGTATTATACCTCAGCCTATCGGAATGTGCAAGTACGATTGTTTTCGTGGGAACAATGTGGTAAGATATAGGAAATGATTCATTTAGGGCACTTTTGAGCGAAATTCTTCGCAAAAAGGCAAGCTTTTGGGAGAAATATGAATGAATACTGAAGACTTAAGACTGAATAATGAAAAATATAGGAGTCGCTTCGCGACAATTTGAATCCATCCCCGAAGGGGATAC
>CACXDT010000293.1 GCA_902766405.1 Oscillospiraceae bacterium | reverse complement strand
CGGGCCGTCCAGGAGGCCGGCCCCTACGGCAACTCCGACATTTCGCTACTGTATATGTTGCGCATCCAGTTTTGAGACAGCCCCTTTGTTGTTGACAGGATCGAGTCGGCTCTCTTTACCAGACCGCGGAAGGGGGCGGCCGCGCGGACGCAGAGGCCTATGCCCGGTTGTCGGTTGGCGCGCCGGGCAGCAGCTCCGGCTCCAGATCCCGATAGGAGAAAAAGTCAAAGTCGGCGTACTTTTTGTGCTGTACGCGGTCCGCGCAGGTCAGACCGACAAAGCAGCCGGTAAACTCGCCGTATTGGGAGTATTCATCGGAAAACTCGCTGGTGTCGAAGGCCGGCCCGATCTCCTCCCACTGTTCTCCGTCCGCAGACCATGAGAACCGCGATTCTCTCCCCTTTACACGCAGCCTGAGCCAGAGCGGTCCGTCCGCGACCGCACGTCTGGCGTCGGTATACTCTGTCTTCTCTCCGTTGTTCACGCGCATGACGGAGATGGCCGGGCTCCCCAGGGTCTCGCTGTAGTATTTGCGCAGAAAAGCGTAATTCATGTTGTCGTAATAGAGAATCAGCCCCGCGCTGTGCTGGTAGAGCTCCGGAGAAAAGTCCAGCTTTGTGACGATCTCAGCGTTCACGCTCAGGAGCTTTCGCGCCAGAAGGCTGACACGGTTGAGTGAGCTTCCGGACTCCTGCCCGCGCATACGCAGCCAGCCGGGCCGGGCTGTCAGATCGCAGAAGCTTTTGGGGTCGATCCGCGGCGCGTAGTACGGGAGTCCCAGGCTGTCACCGTCAAAATCGTCCTTCTCCGGTAAGGGCGCCGGTTCCCAGTCGGGCAGCTTGCTGCCCTCCACGCAGGGCCGCGCCATATTGCCGCCGCCGGCCAGGCGCAGCCAGCCGTCTGCTGTCCACTGCATCCGCTGGATCGCCGTCTCGCGGCCCAGTGTGCAGCGAAGCTCCGGCGTGAAGGGCCGGGCGCAGAGATGGACCAGCCAGGTCTCGCCGTTGGGGCAGTCCACATAGCTGCCGTGGCCGCACTTTTGCAGATAGCTGCCGGGATTATAGTAGCGGGGCTTGAGATGATCCACATCCGCGCGCTCGTTTCTATTCTCCGGCACGGCGGTGAGAATGGGATTGGTCGGGTCGCCCTCGTAGGGGCCGAAGGGGCTTTTTGCGCGCGCCATCGTGACGCAGTGATAATATCCGGTGCCGCCCTCGGCGCACATGAGATAGTAATACCCGTCCCGCTTCGTCAGATGCGGCGCCTCCAGACAGCCGCGGTCGGTTCCGCCGCGCCAGATGCGCTTCGGGTATCCCACAATCGCTTTTGCTTTCGGATCATACTCGACGAGGCAGATCGCGCCGGGCTTCTCGTAGCCGGCCCGGGTCTCCCAGTCGAGGGATACCAGCCATTTTTTCCCGTCCGTGTCGTGGAGCATCGAGGCGTCAAAGCCCGAGGAGTGGAGATACACCGGCTCGCTCCAGGGACCGCGGATATCGCGGGCCGTGATGAGATAGTTGTCGATGTCGAAATAGCGGGCGTTCATCGAGTTCATGACGCCGTAGACCACATAGAAGAGCTCTTCCTCCTCACAGTAGGTCAGGCACGGCGCCCAGATCCCCTTGGCCGAGGGCAGCCGCGTCAGATTACAGGCGTTCTCGTCAGTCAGCACATGGGTGTAGAGCTCCCAGTGCTTCATATCCCGGGAATGATAGATGGGAATGCCGGGGAACCACTCGAAGCTGGAGACGGCGATATAATAATCGTCGCCTTTCCGGCAGATGCAGGGATCGGCGTGAAAGCCGGTCAGGATCGGGTTTTTCAGCTGCATGACAGCATCGCCTCCTGTGATTACAGACAATGGTTCTCCTGCTCGCGGATCTTTTTCTTCCAGCAGCGGTGGCACATAGCGACATAGCTGTCATTGCCGCCGAGGAGGATCTGGCTGCCCTCGGTGACGATATGGCCCTGTCCATCGATGCGGGCATTGACCGTGGCCTTGCTGCCGCACGCGCAGATCGTCTTGATCTCGGTCAGTGAGTCGGCCAGCTCCATCAGCCGCTGTGAGCCGGGGAAAAAGCGCGTCAGAAAATCGGTGCGCAGGCCGAAGCACAGCACCGGGATGTCCTCGTCGTCCACGATCTCGCGCAGCTGGTCGATCTGCGCGGGAGAAAAGAACTGCGCCTCGTCGGCAATGATCACATCGTGCCGCCCGACGCTGCGGTAGGCCTCGCAGATATCCTCACCGGGCGTGATGATCTGCGCGCGGCACTCAAGCCCGATGCGGCTGCGGATGATATCGGCGCCGTCGCGCGTATCGGTGCTGGGCTTGATTAGCCAGACCGACATGCCGAGCTCCTCATAGTTGAACTTGGTGATCAGCGCCTGGGCCGACTTCGACGAGCCCATGGCGCCGTATTTGAAATACAGCTTGGACATATTCTCGCCCCTCTCAGCCTTTCAGGTGGGCGCGCACGCGCTCGACCACCATATCGAGCGCCACCTGGTTGTGGCCGCCCTGGGGAACGATCAGGTCGGCATTGCGCTTGCTGGGCTCGACAAACTGCTCGTGCATGGGCTTGACCGTGGTGAGATACTGGTCGATCACGCTCTCAAGACTGCGGCCGCGGTCGCGCACGTCGCGCACGATGCGGCGCAGGATGCGCACATCGGCGTCGGTCTCGACAAAGATCTTGATGTCCATCAGCTCGCAGAGCTCGCGGCTGGCGAAGATCAGTATCCCCTCGACCACGACGACGCGCGTGGGCTTGACCGTGACTGTCCTGTCGGTGCGGTCGTGGATGGAGTAGTCATAGACCGGGCACTGAATGCTCTCGCCGCGGCGCAGACATTTGAGATGCTCCACCAGCAGCTCGGTGTCGAAGGCGTTGGGGTGGTCGTAGTTCAGTTTGGCGCGCTGCTCATAGGGCATGTCGTGGTGGGCCTTATAGTAGTTGTCGTGGTGGACGACAGAGACCTCGGTGCCGAAGCGCTGGATCAGGCGCTTGGTGAAGGTGGTCTTGCCGCTGCCGGTGCCGCCGGCAATGCCGATAACCATGATGTTGCTCATAGCCGAATCTCCCTGTTTCGTTGTTTTCCCCTTTATTATAGCATGCTTCACATCGGGTTTCAATTTGACAATTCATCTTTTTATCTATATAATAAATTTACCTGTACACAACTATGATTGATAGGAGGAATGAAGCATGCCTACCCCCCATAATTCCGCGACTGTCGAACAGATCGCCAAAACCGTACTGATGCCCGGCGACCCGCTGCGCTCGAAGTTCATTGCCGACACCTTTCTGACCGACCCCGTGCTTGTCAACAACGTGCGCGGCGTGCAGGGCTACACCGGCACCTGGAAGGGCGTTCCCGTGACGGTGATGGCCTCCGGCATGGGCATGCCGGCCATCGGCATCTACAGCTGGGAGCTCTTCCACTTCTACAGCGTCGAAAACATCATCCGTATCGGCTCGGCCGGCGGCTTGCAGGACGATATCCAGCTGCGCGAGATCGTAGCCGGCCAGGGCGCCTGCACCAACTCCAACTATATCCGCCAGTTCGGCCTGGGCGAGAGCAACAGCTTCGCCCCGATCGCAGACTACACGCTGCTCAGCGAGGCCGTGGCCGCGGCCAAAGAGCTCGGCATCGAAATGCGCGTCGGCAATATCCTGTCCGAGGACAACTTCTATTCGGCCGAGGGCTGCAGCAAGGCGGACGCCTGGAAGCGCATGGGCGTGCTGGCCGTCGAGATGGAGGCCGCCGCGCTGTACGCCAACGCCGCCTATGCCGGCAAGCGCGCGCTGTGCATCTGCACGATCTCCGACCACCTCTACCGCCCGGACGACAATCTGAGCAGCGAGGACCGCCAGAACTCCTTCACCCAGATGATGGAGATCGCGCTGGACACCGCCGTGCGGATGGAGAGAATATAAGACGCCGCACAGTTCAGTCGATACCGTAGGGGCGGCAACCT
>CACXDT010000292.1 GCA_902766405.1 Oscillospiraceae bacterium | reverse complement strand
CGGGGGCAAGCCGGGCGGTCAACAAGCTTTTTCAAGCTTAGTAAGCTTTGGGTGCTATGTACAGCATGATCAAAACGATCACGATGAGGCACAGCAGAAAACGGAGAAATCCCCGTCCATCCATAAGCCCCACCTCCCTTCAAAGGGAAGTGGCCAACCGCCATAGTATCAACAGCGCATTCCTTTTGCCCGGATTTCTCCGGTGGCCTCTTGCGAGGTTGTCTCCATTCTACCCGTTGCGCTGTGTTTTGTCAAAAAATATATCGGTTTACAGGATGAGGCGGAGCTGAGAAAGCTGCCGCCTCTCTTCTTTTCCGCTGCGCATCGTGTAAATGCGCGTGGTGTCGATGCTGCTGTGGCCGAGGATATCCGCCAGACGCACAATATCCTTGAACTTCTTATAATGCGTCCGTGCAAACAGGTGGCGGAAATTGTGGGGAAAGACCTTCTTTTTGAGCACCTTCGCCGCCTCGGCGAGGCGTTTGAGCATCTTCCAGACGTTCGAACGGTCGATCGGCTTTCCCGACCGGGTGACGAACACGCTGCCGCTGACGATGCCGCGCTCATGGCACCAGGCGCGCAGCTTTTTGCACAGGGCGTCTGGAATGAGGATTGTTCGCAGCTTGCCCTTATTGCGGATGCTCGCCTCCCCGGCGGCAAGGCTCTCCACGGTGACGGCCTTCAATTCGCTGACCCGCAGCCCCAGCGCGCACAGTGTCTGGACGATCAGCGCGAGGCGCTGATCTCCCCGATTCACAGCGGCGCGTACCAGGCGTTCATATTCCGGCTGCGAAAGCTCCCGGTCGGCGGGCAGGTAGACCCGTCGCTGTACCCGGACGTATCGGAGCCGCCAGCTTGAACCGAGAAACGCAAGAAAGCGATTCACCGCCCCCAGCATCGAATTGACGCTTGCGCCGGAATAGCCCTTCGCCTCCAGATACGCGCGAAAGCCGTTTAAGTGCTCCTTGTCCCGGATCCCCTCCGGGGCATATTGCAGCAGGGCGCGCACATCATGGGCGTATTTTGCCATCGTCGCACCGCTGTACTCCCGCTCCCTGAGGTACTTTAAAAAGGCATCCATAAACGAAATATTTACAGTGAGCATGAAAAGACTCCTTTCCTGTTGTGCCGGAAATCTTATCACTCTCTGCCCGTGAAGGATTATGCAAGCAGAAGAAGGCGCGTCAATATGGCAAAGCAAAATGGCCGAGAACATTCCCGGCCATCTTTTTTACAGTATAGCGTTATAAACCGGCTATCACCCACAAATCTTGAATGAGCAGGTTACATCACCCACAGATTTTGTTTGAGCAGGTTTATATTTCAGCAGAATTTTTTCTTTCTATCACCCACAAATCTCTACAGCCCTCATTCGGCCAAGGCTTGACAGCAATGGGGATCGCTTTTACAATATGTATCATACGCAGAGACAAGGTGGTTTACAAGACATGAAGATCGTAGTTTTAGACGGATTTACCGAAAACCCCGGCGATCTGAGCTGGGACGCGCTGGCCGCCTTCGGCGAGCTGACGGTCTACGACCGCACGCCGGACGACGACGCGGAGATCCTCCGCCGCATCGGCGACGCGGCGGTGGTCTTTACCAACAAGTGTCCGCTCCGCCGCGCGGTGATCGAGGCCTGCCCGAACTTAGGGCTGATCTCGGTGCTGGCTACGGGCTACAACGTGGTGGATGTGGCCTGTGCCCGCGAAAAGGGGATCCCCGTGTCCAATGTGCCAAGCTACGGCACGGCCGCGGTGGGCCAGTTTGCGATCGCGCTGCTGCTGGAGATCTGCCAGCGCGTGGCACACCACGACCGGGCCGTGCACGAGGGCCGCTGGGAACACAGCGAGGACTGGTGCTTCTGGGATTATCCGCTGATCGAGCTTGCGGGCAAGACCATGGGCATCATCGGCTTTGGCCGCATCGGCCAGACCACCGGGCGCATTGCCAGGGCTCTGGGCATGACGGTGCTGGCCTCCGGCAGCCGCGAGACCGAGGCCGGCCGCGCGATTGCGGCCTATGTCGACCGGGACACGCTGCTCCGGCGCAGCGATGTGGTGGTGCTCCACTGTCCGCTGTTTCCCGACACGCAGGGTCTCATCAACCGCGAGAGCATCGCCAAAATGAAGGACGGCGTGATCCTCATCAACAACAGCCGCGGCGGGCTGATCGTCGAGCAGGATCTGGCCGACGCGCTCAACAGCGGCAAGGTCTACGCCGCTGGGCTGGATGTCGTGTCCACCGAGCCGATCCGCGGTGACAATCCCCTGCTGACCGCCAAAAACTGCCTGATCACGCCGCACATCTCCTGGGCGCCAAAGGAGGCGCGGCAGCGCATTATGGACTGTGCCGTACAGAACCTCCGCTCGTATCTGGCCGGTAAGCCGGAGAATGTGGTGAATTAACACCGCGGCTCTTTGCCCGGGCCACCGATCCCAATGATATCGGCGGCCTTCCTCTCAGCCGAATGGCATGCGTAAAAATCCCCATGCGCCATACGCTTTCCTTCATCGTGGCGCAGGGGGATTTTCTGGTGAAAGGCTCTGAAAAACCATTCTCTGTTCAGCGGATTCATATCTCCTTCTTTTGGCTTATTTTCCCGCTGGATCAGCTGGCCGACAAAGCTGCTGCCCAGGGAGGAGCCGATCGCCCCGTCCAGGCGGCCGCCGTGTTTTTCTATTATGTATTTCTCGATCTTTTCCGTGACCGTGATCATATCGGGAAAGATGGCAGCGCTGCCGTCAAAGCCGTCATAGTTGACGCAGATCAGGTGGTATTTCGCGCCCAGCCGATCCAGCACTGCGGCGAAGTTCGTCTGATAATCGCAGGCCGTGCCCGGCAGCAGCATCAGGGTCTTGCCCGACGGATTGCCCATTTCAACAAATTGCATGCTTAGGGCGAAGGGGATCGAACACCTACCGCCTGTGAGCGTCCCTTTTCGGCGCTTTTTGTCCCGCCTCGCTTGCTGGGCG
>CACXDT010000291.1 GCA_902766405.1 Oscillospiraceae bacterium | reverse complement strand
CGGTCTTGCTCTCTTCAATCGTGATGACGCCGTTCTGGCTGACCTTCTCCATGGCCTCGGCGATCAGGGAGCCGATGACCTCGTCGCCGGAGGAGATGGTGCCGACGCGGGCGATGTCCTTCGAGCCGGAGACCGGCTGGGAGATGGCCTTGACAGCCTCGACAGCCGCGGCGGTGGCCTTCTGGATGCCCTTGCGCATGGTCATCGGGTTGGCACCGGCGGCCAGATTCTTCAGCCCCTCGTTGATCATGGCCTGGGCCAGGATCGTGGCGGTGGTGGTGCCGTCGCCGGCCACGTCGTTGGTCTTGGTGGAGACTTCCTTGATCAGCTGGGCGCCCATGTTCTCAAACGCGTCCTCGAGCTCGATCTCCTTGGCGATCGTGACACCGTCGTTGGTGATCAGCGGGGAGCCGAACTTCTTGTCCAGCACCACATTGCGGCCCTTGGGGCCGAGAGTGATCTTTACCGTGTCAGCCAGCTGGTTGACGCCGCGTTCAATCGCCTTGCGGGCTTCTTCCCCGAAAATAATCTGCTTAGCCATAATTCAAATCCTCCTTTAGTCTTCCACAACAGCCATGATGTCGCTCTGGCGGACGACGGTGTACTCCTCGTCGCCGAGCTTGTACTTACTGCCGCTGTATTTGCCGACCAGCACGTGCTGACCGGCGGTGACGACCATTTTTACCTCGTTGCCATCGACGACCCCGCCGGGGCCGACTTCGACAACTTCGTAAACCTCGGGCTTCTCCTGCGCCGAGGAGGTCAGGAAAATACCGGAAGCGGTGCGCTCTTCCGCTTTGTTCTGCTTGAGGACAACTCTGTCTGCCAAGGGTCTGAGTTTCATTCTATATACCTCCAATCATTTATTACAAAAATTCACGGTGTTAGCACTCGTTTTCCTTGAGTGCTAACACCGTGTATCATACCACGTTTTTTTTATTTTGCAAGCCCTTAGAGGCAAAAATTGCGGAGAATTTTATAAACAATTTGTGACAAGATTTTTATCGGCAGCGGATTTTTCGAAAAAATGAAGCGTATCCGGCACCAGAAGATTCAGCGCGTGGGGGAGCAGGCGCATCTGTATGTGCGAGGCAGTCATCGCCTCGCCGTCCATGTTGACAACGTCCTCGCGCTCCAGCTCGATCGTGAGCTCGCGGCCGCGGACATGGTGGATATAGCGCCCGACCTCGTCGGAGCGGCCCGAGGCGTACTTGCCGATCAGCTGCGCGACCTTGATGACGTTCACCTTTTCCACAATAAAAATGTCGAGCTCGCCGTCATCGGGGCGGGCGTACCGGCTCGGGTTAAAGCCGCCGCCATAGTAGCGCCCGTTGCAGGCGCAGACCAGCGTAAACTTCCTGTCGCCGGTGAAGCCGGGGGCTGTGATGTGCATATCGGTGGCGATGCCCTTGAACACATTCACGATCAGACTGGTCACGTAGCCGGTCGCGCCGCCGATCAGCGGGATTTTGCTGAATTTGTGGACAGAGGTGCCGACGCGCGCGTCGATCCCGACCGAGCAGATGTTGGCGCTGAAACGGCCATTACAGTCGATCAGGTCGATCGGCACGGTGTGGCCGCGCAGCAGCGCGTCGAGATCGCGGAAGGTGTCGGCCTCGTCACCGAACATACGGCAGAAATCGTTGCCGGTGCCGGTGGGGAACGGGGCCACGGAAACCTGCGGCAGCCGGGCGCAGCCGTTCACACACTCGTTGAAGGTGCCGTCGCCGCCGCAGGCGTAGACGCGCAGCTCGCCGCCGTGGGCGGTCTCCTGCCGGATGCGCGAAACGGCGTCCATCGGGGCCGTGGTGCGGTAGAGCTCCCATGGCTCATTGCGTCCGGCAAAGGCCGCGCGTACTCTGGCCGCGACCTCGGCGGTATGGTCGCTCCCGCCCGCGATGGGATTGACGATGAAGAGATGCTTCATACCTGTCCCTCAATTCTTTCCCTTCTGATTCTGTCTTTCAAGTGTCAGATTACTTTAGGAAGCTTGGATATGCGACAATGGCTTCCCCTGGAGGGGAAGCTGTCGCGCAGCGACTGATGAGGTGAAAGCGGCGATTTTAAATGTGTATAGTCGCAGCGCGCCACCTCATCCGTCATTCGGCTTGCGACGCGGAGCTAGTCCTTTAGGGCGGGAGACGCCGAATGCCAGGCGCTGTGAAAAAACCCGGTATTGCCGTAGGGGCGGCAACCTGCCGCCCGTGCGGTACAATTTGCGATATTTACAGATTGGTTT
>CACXDT010000290.1 GCA_902766405.1 Oscillospiraceae bacterium | reverse complement strand
TGGGGGCGACATCGTTGACGAGCTTGCCATCGATATACAGCTCGCCGCCGGAGATCTCCTCGAGACCGGCGACCATGCGCAGCGTGGTGGACTTGCCGCAGCCGGAGGGTCCGACCAGGACGATGAATTCCTTGTCCGCAATGTCAAGGTTGAAGGCCTGCACAGCCACGACGCCTTCGTCCGTGATCTGCAGATTGACCTTTTTCTTCTCGGGCTCATCCGCCTTTTTCTTGTCCTTTTTCTTCTTGCCCTCGCCGCTGATGAAGGGATACACCTTTTTGATGTTTTTCAGCTGAACAGTTGCCATACTACCGGCTCCGTCCGCCCGGCCTCCGCCAGAGACGGACTCACGGCCGCTTATCGCGCGCCGCATTGACGACAGGTCTCCACACTGCCGCACCCCGAGCCAGGGGGTTGATCGTTTCCTCCTTTATGATGCTATGGCCGCCTCAGAAGGTGGAGAGGTCGGTCCATGCAGATGATGCGGATATATACATATCCTTGGTTATTATACCGTTTCTTTGCTGTCTTTGCAATCCAAAAATCCAGCACATATTTTATGCGATATGCACAAAATACGCCGTCCGTCCCGGCAGATGCGGGAGTTCTGTTTTCCGGAGGCACAGCGTACACTGTCGATAGCTTTGAAAAGGGGGATGTTGGCTATGCGATTGTTGCGGGAGGGGAGCGAGGGGCCGGCTGTCGGTCTGCTGCAGCTGGCGCTGACAAGAGCGCTCTTCGGTCCACTGGAGCTAAACGGCGTGTTTGGGCCGGATACGGCCGGGGCGCTGCGGCGCTTTCAGCAAAGCCTCGGTCTGGAGTCGGACGGCATCGCCGGAGAGAAGACGCACGCCGCGCTGCTGCCCTGGTACCGCGGCTACCTGACGCACACTGTGTGCGCGCTCGACACCTACTACCGCCTGGCCGAGCGTTACGGCAGCAGCGTGGACGCGATCCGGGCCGCGAACCCGACGCTGGAACCGGAAAACCTGCCGATCGGCGCCGAGCTGGTCATTCCGCTGCCCTTTCCCGTCGTACCTACGACGATCCCATGGTTTGCCGAGCTGACGGGCTACTGTGTGCAGGGGCTCCGCGCGCGCTACCCGTTTTTCCGCAGCGGGCAGATCGGCAGCAGCGTGCTGGGAAAGCCCCTGTGGTTTCTCGAGCTCGGCACCGGGCACAACCGGGTACTCTACAACGCCGCCCACCACGCCAACGAGTGGATCACGACGCCGCTGCTGCTGAAATTTGCCGAGGAACTCGGCGCGGCCGCCCTGTCCGGAGCGCCGATCGGGGGCTATTCCGCCGCGGAGATCCTCAATTATGCGACCATCACCCTGATTCCGGCCGTGAACCCCGACGGCATTGACCTTGTGACCGGCGAGCTGCGCAGCGGCCCCGCCTTCGAGCAGGCCGCCGCCATCGCGGCCGCCTGGCCGCGCATCCGCTTTCCCGAGGGCTGGTCGGCCAACATCCGGGGCGTCGATCTGAATTTGCAGTACCCGGCCGGCTGGGAGCAGGCCCGGGAGAACAAGGCCGCGCTCGGCTACACCTCGCCGGCGCCGACCAGCTATGTCGGCACGGCGCCGCTGACCGAGCCGGAGAGCCGTGCCATGGCCGAGGTGACCCGCCGTCTCTCCCCGCGGCTGACGCTCTCCTACCACAGCCAGGGACAGGTGATCTACTGGCAGTTTCAGGACTACGCGCCGCCGCAGGCGCGGACGATCGTGCGGCTGTTTGAGCGCGTCTCCGGCTACGAGGCGGCCGACGTGCCCTTTATCTCGGGCTTTGCCGGCTATAAGGACTATTTTCTGCAGGATTTCCGCCGCCCGGGTTACACGGTCGAGGTCGGCCGCGGTGTCAACCCCCTGCCGCTTGAGCAGTTTGATACGATCTACCGCGACAACCTGGGCATCCTGACCCTGGCCGCGCTGGTGACGTGACGGCCAGAATCGCAAGGTCCATATGATTGAGAAATCCCTGGCAAATACGCATTTACGCTGCGTATTTGCCAGGGATATCTATTTTATTGGAGATTTCTATCTACCGTAGGGGCGGGCGCCCTCGACCGCCCGGCAGGCCGACCCTGGTCAAGCATTTCGCCTGGGCGAATCCGCAGGACACAGAATCCCCCGCGCGGGCCGCCAAGGGTGTCGGCCCCATGATTCTCAGAAATCGGCGTTGCCGGTCGTTCTCGGGTGCAGCTCGACGTCGCGGATGTTCGTCACGCCCGTGAGGTACATGACCATGCGCTCGAAGCCGAGGCCGTAGCCCGCGTGGCGGCAGGAGCCGTAGCGGCGCAGATGGATATACCACCAGTAGTCCTCTTTCTTCATGCCGAGCTCGTCCAT
>CACXDT010000289.1 GCA_902766405.1 Oscillospiraceae bacterium | reverse complement strand
CCGGAGGCGACACGGATATCGGTGTCGGCGATTCTGACTTTAAAATCCTTCGCGGCCTGCTCGTCATAGACGGCCACGAGCTTCGGGTGCAGGCGGCGGGCCTGCTCCTCCAGCCGATCGACCTGGCGGTTGGCCGTCAGGGCTGCCACCGGCAGCCCCAGATGCTCCGCCACGGCGATGGACTGCCGACCGATCGAGCCGGTGCAGCCCAGAATAGAGAGAGACTTTACCATGTTATTCTTCCTTTGATATTCTATGTCTGCGTAATCAGGTGGTCTTAACCTTCCCGTACCGCCGGTCCCGCTGCTGAAATACCGCGATGGCCTTTTTCAGCTCGTCCACCGTGAAGTCCGGCCAGAGCACATCGGTAAAATAGAACTCGGCATAGGCGCACTGCCACAGCAGGAAATTGGAGATACGCTGCTCACCGCCCGGGCGGATCAGCAGGTCGGGGTCGGGGATACCGGCGGAGTCGAGATAGGCGGAAAACCTTGCCTCGTCCAACGCGACGGAGGGATCCGCGGCGTAGTCGGCGGCATAGCGCCGCGCCGCGCGCAAAATCTCGTCCCGGCCGCCGTAGTTGATGCAGACATTGGCCTGAAAGCCCTCGTAAGTGGCGGATATCTCGTCCGTCTCGTGCACAAGGGCGCGCAGCTCGGGGGATAAGCCGTTCAGATCACCCATGACGCGCAGGCGGATATGATCCCTGGCCATGGTCTCGATGGATTCATGCAGATACTTATTCAGCAGCTTCATGATCGTGGCGACCTCGTCGCTCGGGCGCTTCCAGTTCTCGGTGGAAAAGGCGTAGACCGTCAGGTGTTCGACGCCGAGATCGCGGCAGGCATAGGCGATCTTACGGAAGACCTCGCTGCCGGCGGCGTGGCCGGCCGTGCGCGGCAATCCGCGCTTTCTGGCCCAGCGGCCGTTGCCATCCATGATGATGGCAATGTGGCGGGGGATCCTCTCCCCCGCCGCGTATGCAATCTTGTCAGGCATCAGATCTCGGTCAGTTCCTTCTCTTTGTTGGCGCAAATCTTGTCGAGTTCCTTGATATAGTCGTCGGTCAGCTTCTGGACGTCCTTTTCTGCCTGCTTATAGTCGTCCTCGGTGATCTCCGAGGCCTTCTGCTGCTTTTTCAGCTTTTCAATGCCGTCGCGGCGGATGTTGCGGATGGCGACCTTGGCCTCCTCGCCGTACTTCTTGGTCTGCTTGACGAGATCCTTGCGGCGCTCCTCGGTCAGCGGCGGGAAGATCAGGCGCAGCGATTTACCGTCGTTCTGCGGGTTGATGCCGAGGTCCGAGGTCAGAATGGCCTTCTCCAGGGGCTTGAGGGCACCGCGGTCCCAGGGCGTGATCAGCAGCGAGCGCGGATCAGGCGTGGCGACCGTGGCCAGCTGCTGTACCGGCGTAGGCGTGCCGTAGTATTCCACGCTGATCTGGTCGAGCACGGCGGCGTTGGCGCGGCCGGCGCGGATCGTGGCGAGCTGCGCTATCAGCGACTCGCAGGTCTTTTTCATTTTGCGTTCGATTTCCTGATATTCGGACATAGTAATTCCCTCCTATATTGGTAGATATCTATTCCAGTTTTTATCTCACAGATGTTCCGATTTTCTCCCCGGCCAGGACGCGCAGGATGTTCTCCGGATCGGCCAGGGCGAAGACCTCGACCGGAATGGCGTTGTCCATCGCGAGGCTTGTCGCGGTCGTATCCATGACGGCCAGGTGGCGGGCCAGAACCTCGTCATAGCTGATCGTGTCGAAGCGCACAGCACTGCTGTTGCGGCGCGGATCGTCGCTGTAGACGCCGTCGATGTTTTTGGCCAGCAAAATCGCGTCGGCGTGGATTTCGAGTGCGCGCAGCACCGCGGCTGTATCGGTCGAGAAGAACGGGGCGCCGGTACCGCAGGCGAAGAGCACGATACGCCCGGCGTTGAGATGCTCGATGGCCTTGTCGGTGCTGTAGCGCTCGCCGACGCCCTGAATGTCGACGGCCGTCATCACGCGCGCGTCGGCGCCGAGCTGGCGGAACACGTCGCCCACGGCCAGGCAGTTCATGGCCGTGGCGAGCATACCCATACGGTCGGCGCTGACGCGCTCGACTTTTCCCGCGCCGTCCTTGACGCCGCGCCAGAAGTTGCCGCCGCCGATCACGATCGCGATCTGGACCCCCTCGTCCGACGCTTTTTTGACCGTCTCGCAGACGTGGGAGACCACGTCAAAATCAAAGCCGGTGTGCCTGTCGCCGGCGAGTGCCTCGCCGCTGATCTTGATGAGAACACGTTTATAGACAGAATTCATGGATTTCTCCTTCTCTCTGCGCCGGACATCCGCGCCCGGCGATTTCATTTGCCACTATCTTACCACAAGACTTCCCGTTTGGCAATTCTTTATTAAGGCAACACCGCCCGACGTTTTCTCTCCTGCTGCCCCTTCCTGACGCTGACAACATTTGCCGCCCCCCGGTGGTATCATGACAGGCATGAAAGTCATCTACCTGGACCGCCTCTTCGCGCTGAACCTGCTGGCGGATTATCTGCTGTGTCTGACGGCGGCGCGGATCTGCGGCGTGCCGCTGCGGCGGCGGCGCTATCTCGCGGCGGCGCTGCTCGGCGCCCTGTACGCCTGTGCCGTGCTGCTGCCGGGCTGGGATTTTCTCACCGCGCCGCCGTGGAAGCTCATCTTCGCTCTCGTGATGGGGCTGGTCGCCTTCCTCGGCGAGCGGCACCCGCTGCGCTGCATGCTGACGCTGCTGGCCGTGTCGGCGCTCTACGGCGGCGCGCTGTGGGCCTTCGGCGGCGGGCGGCTGAGTCTGCGCTTCCTGGCCGTCAGCTTTGCCGCGTGCTACGCCGCGCTCAGTCTGCTGCTGCGCGATCGCGGCACGCTGCCCGACAAGCCGCGCGCAGAGATCTGCATTCGCTTCTCCGGCCGTGAGAGCCGCTTCTTCGCCCTGCGCGACACCGGGAACGCGCTCGTCGATCCGATGACAAACCGCCCTGTCCTTCTGTTGTCGCCCCGCGCGGCCGCGCCGCTTTTCGGCGAGGGGATGCTGTGGGGCGATGCTGTGGCGCTGCTGGAGCAGACCGCGGCCCGGGACGCTCTGCGGGGCGTGTTCCGGCTAATTCCCTGCCGCGGCGTCGGGGGAAATCGGCTGCTGGCGCTCTTCCGCCCCGGGCGTGTCACCGTGGACGGCGATGTACAGCCGGATCTCCTCTGCGCCGTCAGCCCCGAGGCGTATGGAGACGGCTTTGAGGGGATAATCGGCATTCCATGAATGAAAACTGAAAAATGAATAATGAATAATTGTGGTATCGCTTCGCGATAAATTATAGTAAGCGAATTTGAAAAATGAGTTTACTATATTGCCATGTTTTTCGGTTGCCCCGCCAGGGGCGAGAAAAACGGCTTTTAATCCAATATAGTAAACGCAAATAGCATTTGCGTTTACTATAAAATATCGTCCGCAACGCGGACACCATCATTCTTCATTCTTCAGTTTTAAGTCTTCAGTATTCATTTTATCAATTCTTTTTCATGGATGCGAAAAGCTTAGCATGAACGATTGGGGGGTATTCTATGCTGTGCAAACCACAGGTATTCTTTCTGCGCGAGCAGCTGCTTTCGATTCTGGGGCTCGAGCCCCGGGAGGTATTTTATGTCGGCGGGAACGTCACGCTGCCGCCGCCGCTGACAAGAGAGGAGGAGGAGCGCGCCTTAGCGGCCCTGGAAGCGGGCGACGACGAGGCGCGCCGGCTGCTGATCGAGCGCAATCTGCGCCTCGTCATCTTCATCTCCAAGCGCTTTGAAAACACCGGCATCCATCTCGACGACCTGATCTCGATCGGCACGATCGGGCTTATCAAGGCCGTCAACACCTTCAACACCGGCAAAAACATCAAGCTCGCGACCTACGCCTCGCGCTGCATCGAAAACGAGATCTTAATGGTGCTGCGCAAAAACAGCAGCCAGCACAGCGAGCTGAGCATCGACGAGCCGCTGAACACCGACTACGACGGCAACGAGCTGCTGCTCTCCGATGTACTCGGCACCGACGAGGACGAGGTCTCGCGCTCGATGGAGGACGACGCCGACCGCCAGATGCTGATGGCCGCGATCGACTCGCTGTCCGCGCGCGAGCGCGAGATCATCCTGCTGCGCTTCGGTCTCCCCTCCGGCCCCGAGCGCACACAAAAGGAGGTCGCCGACCAGCTCGGCATCTCGCAGAGCTATATCTCAAGGCTCGAAAAACGCATCATCCAGCGCCTGCGCAAGGAGATGCTCCGACAGATGCAGGTATGAGCTGAATCATTGTGTGAAAACAGGTCTGAAATTGCGGTTTCTGCCGTAGGGGCGGCTATTATACTGATATCTGATAGAAAGGTCGGGAATGATTTCCGAGACAGAATTGTGTCAGGCAAGGCGAAGCCCGCAGAGCATAATGG
>CACXDT010000288.1 GCA_902766405.1 Oscillospiraceae bacterium | reverse complement strand
TCGGAGACTGCATGAGACGTGTTTTGTGCCCTGAGGCACAAAACTGGCAGCGCGTTTTACGCGATGCCTTTCCAATAAAATGAAGCCTTTTATTGGAAAACAGTATCAGTATCCGGGATTTTCGTTCTTGACGAAGGTGCTGGCTTTTTCTTCGCCGCGCAGCACGCGCAGGCCGCCGAGGGCGAGGGACAGCATCTCATCCTCCCCGGCGTAGACGATGACCGGCGCGATGAATTCCACGCGCTCGCGGATGTACTCGGTGAAGTACTTGGAGTAGGCGATGCCGCCGGTCAGCAGAATCGCGTCGACCTTGCCCTTGACAAAGGGGGCGCATTTGGCGATGTTTTTCGCCACGTTCAGCGCCATCGCGTCGTAGATGAGCCTGGCGTGCTCGTCGCCGTCGGCGATCATCTTCTCGACCTCGCGGCTGTCGGTGGTGCCGAGATGGGCCATCAGACCGCCCTGGCGCTTGACCATCTTCATCATGGAGTTGTAGTTGTGCTCGCCGTCATAGCACATTTTGATCACGTCGAACATCGGCAGCCCGCCCGAGCGCTCGGGGGAGAAGGGGCCCTCCTCGTCGTTGATGAAGTCCACAATGCGGCCCTTGTGGTGCAGGTTCACCGAAATGCCGCCGCCGAGGTGGGCGACGATCACGGTGATGTCCTGATAGCTCTTGCCGCTCTCACGCGCATAGCGCATGGCGGCCGCGCGGGTGTTGAGATTGTGGCCCATGCCCTTGCGGCGGAAGATCGGCAGACCGGTGATCTTGTTGATCGGATCGAGCTCGTCGACCGTGATGCCGTCGTAGATAAAGGCGGGGATGCCGTATTCCACGCTCAGCGCGCGGGCGATCATCGCGCCGACGTTCGAGGCGTGTTCGTTCTGCGGGCGGTTCTTGAGCTGCCAGACCATGTCGTCGTTGACCTCGTAGGCGCCGGCGCGGATCGGGGTCAGCAGACCGCCGCGTGAGACGATGCCGGTCAGGCTGTCGAGCGCGACGCCGTGGTTTTTGAGCGTCTTGACGATCAACTCCTTGCGGAACTCGTACTGCTCGGCCACATGCTCAAAGGGCGCGAGCTCCTCGGGCGTGTGGACAATGGATTCGGTGAAAAGCGGAGTCTCGTCCTCGAAAACGGCAATTTTGGTGGACGTGGAGCCCGGGTTGATGATCAGAAGCTTTTCCATGTTCTTCTCCTTATCATTTGGCGGCGGCGGAAGCGATCACGATCGAGAGATACTTCTCCATCGGGGAGGAGCCGCGGCTTGTGAGCACGATGGGGCACTTGGCGCCGACAATGAAGCCGGCCATCTTCGCACCCGCGGTGACCGTCAGCATCTTGCCCATGATGTTGCCCGCGTGGATGTTGGGCGCGACCAGCACGTCGACGTCGCCGGCGACGGGGCTCTGGAAGCCCTTGAAGTCCGCGATCTCCTTGCTCATGGCGCAGTCGTAGGAGATGGGGCCCTCGACGATGCAGCCAGTGATCTCGCCGCGCAGGTTCATCTGCTTGAGTTCGTCAGCCTCGACGGTCTCGGGCATCTTGGGGTTGACCTTCTCGACACAGGCCAGCACACCGACCTTGACCTCGTCATAGCCCATGGCGCGCAGCGCGCCGACGGTGTTTTCGATAATGGCCTTCTTCTGCTCGAGTGTGGGATAGGTGACCATGCCGCCGTCGACGGGGACGAGCAGCTTGTGGTAGTTGGGCACCTCAAAGGCTGTGAAGTGGCTCATGACGCCGCCCTTGCCGAGGCCGGTCTCCTTGTTGACGACCGGGCGCAGCATCACGCTGGTGTCCAGCTTGCCCTTCATCAGCAGATCGGCGTGACCCTCGCGTACCAGGCTGACGGCATACCTGGCAGACTCGGCGATATCGGGCACATCGAAGATGTCCTCGGCCGGAACCTCGGCGTCAAAGTGCTTGAGCGCGGCGTCGATGGCGGCCTTGTCTCCCACCAGCAGCGGGCGGACAATGCCCTCCTGCCGCGCGTGCAGCACGGCCTCGATGGTGTGCTCGTCGCCGGCGGCGGCTACGGCCATGCGGGCGGCGTGGGGCTCGGCCTTCTGCCGGGCAATCAGTTCATCAAAACTGCGAAAAACCATAGAAACCTCCATTTGATTTGAAATATTTTTTGCCGCGCATGCGGCGGCCTCTTTTCCGCTTGCTTTTTCCGGGGATTTGCGATACTATACGGTATAAAATATAAAATGTGAAATGTAAAATATGGATGTATGGAGAAGATCCCGCCATGAGCAAGATCAAAAAACAGTCGCTGGTCGATCAGCTGTATTCCCAGCTGCGCGAGGAGATCATCACGCTGCGCTACCCGCTCGGCAGCCGCCTGAATGTCAATGAGATCCAGGACGACTACGGCGTCAGCTCGACGCCGCTGCGCGAGGCGCTCAACCGTCTGCAGCAGGAGGGGCTGGTGGTCGCCGAGAACAACGTGGGGGTGTCGATCCTCAGCCTCGACGCGCACGATGTGGATGAGATTGAGGAGCTGGCGCTGACGCTGCAGGGCGCGGCCGTGAAGCTGTCCCTCCAACGGGGCGACCGGGCGCAAATGCAGCAGCATATCGACGAGCAGCTGGCCCGCTATACCGCCGCGCGCTCGCCGCGGGAGCGCGTGCGCGCCGTGTTCGAGCTTATCGGCACCTTTTACCGTTACTGCGGCAATCAGCGGCTCGACAGCAGTATGGTGGCCGTGCAGGGACAGGTGCTGCTGCTGCGGCAGATCTACATGCTCTGCCCCGGCAGCGATCAGGATCTGGATCTGCTCACGCGCGTGAGCGAGGGACTGCGCGCCGGCGACGAGGGAGCCATTCTATCCGCCTTGACGGCCTACAGCGAGCGCAGCCGGAAGGCCATCAAACGCTGGCTGGATAAACAGTAAATCCCCATGCGCATACCATGTGCGCCACGATAAATGAAAGCGAAGGGCGCAGGGGGATTTTTGCGCATGTTTTTCGGTTG
>CACXDT010000287.1 GCA_902766405.1 Oscillospiraceae bacterium | reverse complement strand
GGGCGGCGAGGGACAGACCGATACTGCCGAGACCACCGAGGGCGGCGAGGGACAGACCGATACTGCCGAGACCACCGAGAGCGGCGAGGGACAGACCGATACTGCCGAGACCACCGAGGGCGGCGAGGAGCAGACCGACGCCTCCGAGACCACCGAGAGCGGCGAGGGACAAGCCGCGCCTGAGCTCGGCGGGATGCGCATGCTGATGAAAGCGGCGCCTGTTGCGCTTACTGCTGCACCAGATGTCGCGGACGAGACGCCGTCGGTGCTGCAGAGCATGATCAATGACGCCATGAAATCGGTCACCGGCACACTGAGCGGAAAGCTGCAGGTCGTGCTGAGCAAGGATACCACCTATGACGGTGATGTGACGGTCTCGAGTGACGGCTATACCGTGGCTGACGATTTTGCGCTGGAGTTGACGACAGAGGACGCCGGCGAAGACGGCTTGCAGTCGGACGGCAGTGCGACATTTACAGGCAACCTGTTCATCAAGAGCATTGCCATGATAATAAAGGGGCTGAATATGCCCGGTAAAGTCGAGGTTTCCGGCGAAAAAGGAAGTCTGGATTACTATGGCTCTGCACAGGACGATACCGTGAACGTCACGGTTACCGATCAAGCCTCGGCCGAGATCCATACCGGCGCGGGTGATGATACCGTGACGGTCTACGCCAACTACGGCGCCGGAGCGGACATAGATACCGGAAATGGTGACGATACCGTGAACGCGACGGTCTCTGCTGGCGGCTCGGCGGCAGTCGAGACCGGAGCGGGCAGCGACACCGTGAATCTGGATGTTCACCCCGGCTCGGGCGGCGCTGCTGTCGCCACCGGCGCGGATAACGATACCGTTTCTGTCAAAAACGGCGGAGATGTGTCTGAGAACCGGTTCGACGAGATCACCGTGGATCTGGGCGACGGCGAGAATAAGGCCGAGATCGACCTGTCGCTGGCCGATGCGGTCGAAAAGATTACCGTCAAGGGTGATGAGGGCAGCAGCAACAGCCTGAATCTCACCGGCAAGCTGAAGAAGGACGAGGATAACGACGACTATAACCCCATCAGCGGCACAGAGGAGAGTATGGCTCTGACAGCCGAGAGCGGCAAGGTGCTGACGCTCACGACGGAGAACGTCGGCACATTGACCGATGCTCTGGTCAACAAGCTCACTAAGACGCTGACCGCGAAGGATGGGAGCTTCAGCTATCAGGCAAAGCTGCCCTTCACCAACTATGTGATCAAGGTTCCGAACGGCGAGCTGAAGCAGATAAGCATCCATACAGACGAGAAGCTGCCGCTCTCCGCCGTTGTGATCGACACGGATTCCGTCGCGATCAGCGACAACAGACTGACGGTCGGCAAGGACGCAAACGTGCTGGTACGCGGATTGAAGCTGATCCTGCGCGCGCGGGAGATTGAGATTGACGGCAACTTGCAGGCGGACTATGTACTGATTGAGGCCACAGACGGCACCGGCGCCCACGGGCGCTCCTTTGGGGATCTCTACAGCGCCTATAACGAGAGCGAAAACTTTGCCTCGGCCGCCTTTGACGCCGGCCTGGACATGGCCGCGGAGCTGATCAACGTTAACAACAAGGCGTCGATCAGGATCGGTGCGGACGCTGCCATCTACAGCGCGGGTGATGTCGTTCTGCGCGCTCAGGTCGAGCAGAGTGGCGGCATGCTTACGTTCCTGTCGGGCATCAATCTGGTCAATGTGAAGCTGGCTGAGTCGGTCATCGATATCGCGGGCAAGATCTATGCCGGATACGATTTCGACGCTGGTGCCGTCAGCGGCGGCAGCGGCTCGGTCACTGCTGAGGCGCTTACCGGCACGTCCATCGGCTATGACGCCGACGGCAAGGAACTCAGTGGCTTGCCTCTGGCTATCAGCGTCGCGCTCGCGGATGCCCAGGTAAATGTTGCACAGGGCGCGGAGATCCATGCCGCGCAGGATATCGCGCTCAATGCCAAATCCGAACTGAAAATCTATACGCGCGCGGACTCGGGGGTCTTGTCCTCCGTCGCGCCCGTTGCGCTGGCGGTGTCCGTGCTCACGAACGACGCAACTGCCAGGGTCGACGGTATGCTGAAGGCCGGCCGCGATATTGCGGTCACGGCCTATGGCGACGTGAAGGCGACAGGCATTGCCGATAAGGGCGAGAGCCATGACAATGCCTCCGGCGGCTTTATCAGTGTGGCTGTGGTGCTGCAGGATGTGATCGCCGAGCTGGGCGAGCACGCGGATGTTAAGGCCGGCGGCGATATCACGGTTTTGTCCACCGCCAAGGAAAATGTGGACAACCGTGCAGCCTCCGCCACGCAGAGTATCGATAAAGCAGAAAAGGAAGAGGAAGACAGCGCAGTCGATGTGCTGAAGGATACCGGCATCAAGCTGCTGACAGATAAGGTGCTGCCATGGCTGAAGGAAAAAGCCCATGGGTGGTTCCACAGGGATGAGTACCTCAAGACCGAGAAGCTGACGCAGGCTGTCAGCAAGATCACGAGCTCTGACAAGTCCATCCAGGTCGATGATGCGGCTGAAAAGCACGCGGACATTAAAATCGATCTCCAGAACAGCACCGATCAAGCAGACCATAGCACGGAATATCCAAACGCCTTTGTCACCATCAAGCCCCATAGCGGGTATAAGGTTAAGGCGGTCTGGTGGCGCGGCTATAACCCCGGCGACAGCAGCTACCAGGTTCAGGATATCAGCGATAGCAACAAGTCGGACGGAAAGTATATTGTCCAGGTCCAGAAGCAGTATATCACTCTCTTTGTGGAATACGAGACCGACGACGGCACCGCCGTGGTGGACGAGCTGGACGGCATTTGGGACAGCCAGCCCTCCGGAGACGCCGACAATCTGGATCTCGAGGAACTGCTGAACGACGTTCAGAACAGTTCTGACGACGAGACAAGCGAGAGCGCCGAGGACATCATCGCCAGGATCGAAAATGAAGAGGATGCGGATGACGAGCAAGAACCGTCCGCCGAGCTGAAGCTGAGCGGCGAGGGCGGCGGCGCTGTGCTCAACTACAGAAGCGACCCGGACGACAAGTCCAAGAGTTGCCTGAAAGTGCTTCCGGGCGAGGAACTGCGCCTGATCCCCAACCCCTCGGTGAACAAGGCGCTCAAGCAGGGCGGCCTGACCGCGGTCTACAAGATCAAGGAGGACGACAAGGAGGTCACCAAGACCGTCGTCATCAACGCGGACGAAAAGGGTCGTTACCTCTTCACGGTGCCGGAGGACATGATCCTCACCGCGGGACTGACAATCAAGGCAGAGTTTGTGGACAGCGGCAGCAGCAACGCCGAGGCCGACACGACCCAAACCCAGCTCACCGGCGCGATTGCCGTTGTCGTCGCGGATAACGACGCCAATACCGTGATCGCCGACGGCGCCGATGTGACGGCCGGCGGCAGCGTGACGGCGGATTCCTCGGTCAGGACCGATATCAAAAACCTCGCCGACGGCACGGCCGTCTCCAAGGACGGCGCCGCCTCCGACAGTTCTGACGCAAACTATGGCATCAAGCGGGACAGAAGCAAGCAATACAGCAGCTATGACGCCGAAGGTCGCCAGTACAGTCTGGTCGTTGAGACGACCGGGCAGGGCTCTGTGACCCCCGAGGCCATCGCCAACGTCAACAACGCTTACACCTTCACGGTTTCGCCGGAAGCCGGCTATACGGTGGCCGGTGTGACGCTTGTGTACTATCAGGACGGCAAGCGGCAGAGCAGCGCGCTGACGGCGGACGGCGGCGGCAAATACGCCGTCAATCTGAATAGCATCTCAGGCTTGGACAAAGGCTCGATTGCCCAGGTCAGCGTAGCTTTTGCCAAAAACGGCGAGACTGTGACCGAGAGCGGCGCGAGCCGGGTCTCGGCGGTCATCCCCAACCCCATTAAGATCAGCTATAACGGTCTCAAGCAGGGGAAGGGCTCCGACGAGACCTTCGTTGAGATCGGCAAGATTGATTACAAAAAGGCGACCACCAATGCGGACGGCAGCATCAGCGGCTATGTCTTCGAATCCTCCGCAAAGGCGACCTATCTTCTGGACGGCAAGCTGAAGGCAAGCTGGAAGGATCTGAGCGGCGCGATGCGTACCGTGGAGCTGCAGAAAAACAGCGACGGTCTGTGGGTGCTCGACCCCTCGGCGATCCCCACCGGAGCGCTGATTACGGTATCCGCCGCCTTTAAGGACGATTTCCATACGTTTGAAACCACCGGAACGATCGCCAATGGCACTGTGACGCTTTACGACGAGCAGATCAAGGCGACTGATAAGCCGAAGATCACCGTGAAGCCAGACGCAGGCTATTCTGTAGAGGAGATCACTGTCACCTATACGGGACGCGACGGCACCTCTACGACGACAAAGCTCACCCTTTCCGGCCACAGCATTGCGCAGGCCAAGGACAAGGACAACAAGGTGATCGACGGACTGTACGAGTTCACTCTGCCGGATAACATCTATGAGGGCAGCAGCGTCAAGGTCACCGCGAGCTTCAAGCAGAAGACGATCGACCTCTACACCGGCACCGGTGCGGACGATAAGAATGTGACGCTGTCTGAATACCATGTCGCGACCGGGGATAAGGTGACGGTTACGCCCAGCGATGAGAAGCTGAAGGCGGGCTATAAGATCACTAAGATCACTGTGACAGACGCAAGCGGCTCCACCGTGGCTGAGAGCAGTGACGCATCCTTCACCGTACCTACCGATAAAAACATCGCGGACAACGCCAAGCTGACCGTAGAGGTCGAGATGGCACTCAGAGCGATCGCAATCAAGGACGCGACGCTCACCAACGGCAAGGTCACGTCGCAGACCTCCCGTGCCGATCGCGGCGATGTCGTGACTGTGACCGTGACCCCCGACAGCGATTTCCGCGTAAAGACCGGCACGCTCAAGGCCGTCATTAAGGCCAAGGACGGCAGTTACAGCTCCGAGGTCTTTATGAACCGGAAAAATGACACGACCTATACCTTTGTCATGCCCTCTGACATCACCGACACCACAAAGGTCGAGGTCAGCTTTACGGGCGAATTTATCCCCGGCCAGTCGGACAGCTCCGAATTCGAGACCAGTCTCGGCACAGGCATCGCCGTGACCGTAGCAAACTCCGAGAGCCAGAGTGCGGTCAGGGGCGGCGTGACGAGCGCGGGCAATGTAAACGTTAAATCTAAGGCTTACGGCTCGGTTTCCACTGAGTCCAAGGCCGGCTACAGCAAGACCAATACCGGCTTCGCCGGCGCGATCGCCGTACAGATCGCGTCGCTGGACAGCAAGGCATTACTATATCATACAGCGGATATCAAGCTGGACGGCGAGCTGAAGGTCAGCTCGGACGCCAAGCCGAGCTTTACCGTGATCGCTGATGCCTCCGGCAATAAGGAAGCGGGAAAAGTCGGCATCGGCGCGGGCATTGCCGTGGCTGTGAACGGCTCCGATTCCTTTGCTGCTGTGCAGGACGGCACGAAGCTCTCCACCAGAAGCGAAGGCAAGACGATCCGTGGTATCTCTGTCACTGCCGAACAGGAGGTCAAGGATACCGTTTCGGCCAAGGCCGGCGCCGCCGGCGGTACGGCTGCGGTTCCTGTGGCTGCCGTCGATGTGACGGGCTCGACCGCTGTCGCCTACATCGGAAAGGTGCAGGACACGGCGCTCCCGCTCGGCGATGACAGCGGATTGACCGGCAATGCCGCGATCTCCGCTAAGAACGAAGCCAGCCATACGATCAGCGCGGACGCCTCCGCCATCGGAAAAGGCACCGGCGTCGGCGTGGCGATCGCGGTCTCGGTGCTGCCGGATGTGGCTGAGGCCAAGCTGAGCCAGAGCTTGAACGCGAATCGCGTGACTGTTGCCTCTGAGACGGTCGCCGTCGTCAACGAGACCGCCACGGCCAGCGCCCAGGGCGGCAAGAAGAGCGGCAAGAGCGCCGATAAGAAGGCTGACAGTATGCTCGGCACTGCGGGCAAGCTGGCCGGAAAGAACAAATCCTCCTCTGTCTCCGGCAGCAAGGTGGACAGCGCTGTTTCGAACCGGCAGCAGGCCGAGACCAGCGAGGGCTCGGTCGGTGTGGCCGGCGCGGTCGTTGTCAACGTACAGGACAGCGAGTCACACGCAGAAGTTTCAGATGGCACAGACATACGCGCCCGCGGTCTGGTGGCCGTCACCTCGGTGAACGGCACCACAAGCAAGGTCAAGGCCAATGCCAGCACCACCAATTCCGATATCGGCGTGGGTGTTGGCGCGGCGGTGAATATCGTCACGATCGAGAACACCGCCTACCTTGGCAACGGCGAGCTGCAGGCTGCCGAGCTGAAGGTTTCCGCCACAACGCTGGAGACCACACCCGATGCGGATAATGGGGCCTCCGACAAGGTCGAGACCTATGACGATCTGGCGGAGCAGCTGAGCGAACTGGTAGAAGAATATGTAAATCAGCTCATCAAAGAGATGGGCTTGGATCAGTACGGCCTTTCTGAGGATCTGTTGGGCGAAATTCTGGGCGATGTGTCCAAGGAAGTGGCCCAGACGCTGATCGACGCCACCGGACTGAAGGAGCTGCTCGGCAGCGGCGATCTGAGTGCGAAGTACGACAAGGCCATGAGTCTGCTCAGCGATACCAAGGACGGACTGATGAGCCTGCCTGAAAAGCTGATCGAGCCCTTCATGGAGGCATTGAGCGACGCCTATGACCTCAGTGATCTCAGCTCTGAAGACCTGAGCGCGCTGAAGGATCAACTCATTGACAATTTCACTGGCAAACTCATGGAGCAGGTGCAGGTAAGCGGCAAGGGCGTGCTGGATGGCGTCAAGACCGGTATGATCGAGTATCTCAAGGATAACGGCGCTGATCTGTTCAGCGGGCTGTTTACCGGTCACTTCAAGGAGAACACGGGCAAGGTCTTCAGCCAGGCCAAGGACGAGCTCAGCAAGGCTGTGAAGAAGCAACTGAAAAACCTTGTCGTGGAGACCTTTAAGGAGACGGTCAGAACCCTCGACATCTCCGGCATCACGAATCAGAACGTCGACACCGCGGTTGATGCGTTCAAGGAGATCAAGAACGCGTACAGCGCGGGAAATATCGACAATATTCTCAACGGCGTTTCCGATTATGTGACCGACACCTTCCGTACCGAGGTGTTCGATTACGAGAAGATGATCACTACCCTGTCCGAGACGGATTTTGCCTCGAAGCTCCAGGATACCATGATGGCCGCGGCGAAGAAGGCCTCTGTCACGCTGACCAATTCCGCCATCGCTGCGCTGTCGGATCATTTTGATCTGAAGCTGGAGGCCACCAGCGATCCCGTCGGACATGTGATCGACACGCAGGCGATCTCCGGCGCGGGCACGCGGGATTTGGGCGTCGCCGGCAGCGTGGCTGTCACGGTGCTCAACGCCAATACCAGCGCTACCGTCGCCGAGAGCAGCAAAGCTTTCGCCGTCACCGGCGACGTGACCGTCGAGGCGAAGGAGCTCCGCAGTGTGAAGAACGTCGCCTCCGCCGCTCTGGACGCCAACGGCGACGCCTCCGCGAATAAATCCGCCGAGGCGGAGGCCAACGCCGATGTGGCCAAGGGCAATAACACCGTCAGCGGCAACCATGTGACGCTGGAACTGGGCGCGGGCGCCTCCGGTTCCATCAACAGCGCTGACAAGGATAAGAATAAGCCCGTTATCTACATCACCCTCGAGGACGGCTTCGAGCTGCCCTCCACCGCCGGCTACAGCTACACCGGCTCGGACGGTAAGGAAAAGACCGGCACCGTCAAGGTCGAACGCGACGGCGACGGGTACAAGCTCAACCCCAAATCCGGCGATCTGGCCTCCCTGGCCGACGATGTGGATGTGCGTCTCACACTGACTCCCAAGGAGCTTGTGAACGAGCTGCCCGATCCGTCGGTCCTGACCGATCAGACCCTGCCTGACGATACTGTGACCATCCATGTCGTGGGCCGCGAGGCCGAGAACGGCAAATGGTCCGCCCGCGAAGGCGATGTGATCGAGCTCATCATCAAGAAGACCGAGGGCCACAAGGTCACCGAGCTGGGCTACAGCTATACCGATGCCGACGGCAATAACCACGATGTCGAGATCATTGCGGGTACCGACTTCGATGTCAACAATCTGGGCGCAAAGGAACCCGCTTATACTCTCAAGCAGAACAGCGCCTCGCAGTACATCTACACCATCCGCGTGCCCAAGGGCGAAATCACCGCCTTTGTCGTGCAGATCGAGGAGGGCGAAGAGGACGAGGCTGAAGAGGAAGCATCCGAGACCTTTGCCAAGGACGGCACCGGCAAGTCCGTTGGCGTCGGCGCGGCGTTCTCGATGGTCTACGGCGACACCAAGACCGTCGCCGAGATCGGCCAGCGCGGCAGCTTTACCGCCGGTTCGCTGACTGTCACGGCCGAATCCGACCATAAGGAAGACATCGCCTCCGCCGCGGGCAGCGATCCGCTGGAGGGCGAATGGGACGCCGACGCGAACAAGGACTTTGCGCTCGACGCTTCTGTCGCGCTGAACATTCTCGATACCGATGTGCGCTCGAGCGTGGCAGCGGGCATGGAAATCACCCTGACCGCGGGCGATCTGACCGTCACCGCGACCGAAAACGGCGAGACGGAGACCACCGCCAGCGCCTTCTCCGTGGGCGAGAGCACCGCGGTCGGCGCGAGCGTGGCCCTGAACATCGCCAATTCCACCGTGAAGGCGGAGCTGCTCTCGAATGTGACGCTGCCCGGCAGCGCGGATATCGCGGCCAACAGCCACAGCGAGGATGTCACCCGCGCCATTGCAACCGCCATGGGCGGCGACATCGGGCGTACCATGGCCAAGATCGGCGACAAGGCCGACAGTATCGAGACCGGCGCCAATAAGGTGCTGGACGGCTCGTATATTGACAATCTCGGCAAGAGCAACAAGAAGAGCACCAATACCAATAAGAAGATCAACCAGCGCCTGGACGAGAAGAAGGGGAGCGAGGGCAAGGACACCAACGACAATGCCTCCACCTCCTCCAACGCCCTGCGCAGTCTGGGCGTCTCGACCAACAGTGAGGACGCGGGAAGCGAGGGCACCGACGAAGCGGCCGGGCAAATATCCTCGCTCACAGAGAATAAGATAGGCTCTGCGGGCGAGAAGAGTGATACCAAGGTGCAGGTCGCCGCGGCTGTCGGCGTCACCGTGGCCTCGCACGAGGCGATCACGACGGCGGCCAGGATCACGGCGGGCAAGGATATCCGTGTCACCGCTGAGAATACCGGCAACTTCAACACCATGGGCACCGGCGCGGCCATGTCCCTGGCGGAGAAGGCCAATTCCATCGCGCTCGGTGTGGCTGTCAGCGTGAACAACAACAAGGCGATCGTCAATGCCAACGGAGACCTGGTTTCCAACAGCAAGGGCGACGTTACCCTGAGCACCAGACTTACCCAGAACATGGACGGCGACTTCCTCGGCAAGCTGGCGGCGCAGTCCCTCTCCGGCTCGGTCGCCGGCAAGGACTCCGCCATCTCCCTGGGCGGCGCGATCAGCGTCGTGGTCTCGCATGCCGAATCCGGCGTGGATGTGGCCGATGGCCGCAGCATTACCGGCGGCAAGGTGACGATCCAGGCCACCGACAAATCCAAGCTTGCGGCGCGCGCGGGCGGTCTGAGCCTGTCCAAGGGCTCGAGCGTGGGCATGGGCATCGCCTCCACCACGATCGTCAGCAATAATACCGTCACCGCCACGATCGGCGACGGCGCCACCATCACCGCCGACAGCTTTAAGCTGAACGCGGAGAAGCTGGCCGTCACCGACGCCGACTTCAAGCAGCTCATTGATCTGCGCTACCTCGTCACCGACTCCAGCGAGCTCAACGACGAGCAGCGCAACGAGGCCAAGACCGGCCTGATCGACGTGCACAAGGGCGCAGACGACGAGAGCTATCAGGTCGAGGTCAAGCTCTCCGAGGAGAAGCTTCTGGAGGCGGTCGACGCGCTGAACTTCCTCTCCAGCCAGAACACCTATGCCGAGGCCATTGCGGGCTCTATTGCCACCGGCAAGACCAAAGCCAACCTGGCGGGCTCCTTCGCCGTGGCCGTGATGAGCAACGACGTGCGCGCCGTTCTCGGCAGCAACGTCACGATCCGCACCGGCAGCGGCACGACCGAGATCTCTGCGCTCGACGGTGCGACCAGCCGCGTGATCGCGGGCAGTCTCAGCGCTGCCCCGGCCAAGGCCAGCGTGGGCGCGACCGTGGCCGTGCTGATCAACAGTGATAAGGCCGAGGTCAGGGCCGGATCGAACCTGAATATCCAGACCGGCGGCAGCATCGGTATCCAGGCCGAGCAGACCGGCGACAGCCAGGTCTTCACCGCTGCCATGGCAGTGGCCACAGGCACCCAGGCAACAGCCGCCGCGGGCGGGGCCATCAACGTGCTGGTCAATAAGAGCGCCGCCACCGTGGATCTGGGGAACGATGCCTCTATCCTCACCGACAACAGCAATACCGATATCGATATCCACAGCAAGGCGTACTACGACCTGATGCTGATCTCCGGCAGCGCCAACGCGGTGGCCGGGACCGGCAAGGTGGCCGCGGGCGGCACGGTCAATGTGATCGTGGATAAGACCGTCGCCAGGACACTTCTGGGCGACAGCACCACTGTGATCGCCAAACGCGATGTCAATATCAGCTCCGACGTCTCCGACCAGATGATCTCCGGCGTGCTTTCGGCCTCCGTGGGCCTCTCCGCCACCGGTCGCTCCGGCGCGGGCGCCGTGAACGTGATCGTCTCGAAGTCCGCGGCCGAAACGGCGGTGGGCAGCGGCGCAACGCTGAACGCCCAGAGCGGCGATCTCGGCGTGAAGGCCAACAACGACGCCTGGATGCTTAACGCCACCCTGGCGGCGGCGGGCAGCACCGGCACGGCCATCGGCGGCAGCTTCAACATCAATGTGTTCGACCGCGAGGCCGCTGTGAACCTTAAAAACGGCACGCTGAACGCCGGACGGAACATGGCGGTTCAGGCTTCCGGGCGCGATACGACCGTCTTGGCCGGTCTGGCTATGGCGGGCAGCGTCACCGGCGCGTCTGTCTCCGGCAACATCGGCGTCGTGGCCGAGAGTAACCGCATCCACACGATCATCGCCGAGGGCGTCACCGCCACGGCGGGTGAGAACGCCATTTTCGAGACCTATTACAGCGACTTTACCGTGGACGCGGCGGGCACCATTGCCGCCTCGGGCACCAGCGCCGCTGTTGGCGCCACGCTCGTCACCGTGGTGAAGGACAACGACATCCGCACCCTGCTGGGCGCGAGCAGCATCACCGCCATCGGCGGCAGCGCCGTCAAGGCCCTGTCCGGCGACAGCGTCGTGGGCATCTACGTGGGCGCCAACGTGAAGGAGACCCAGTTTGTCGGCGCGGCCGGCGCGGCCGTCTCCGGCGGCAGCAGCTTCAACGGCACGGTTGCGGTGCTGGTAAACAACAATACCGTCATCGCCGACGCCTCTAAGGCGACGCTCACCAGCGGCGAGCAGGAGACCTGGAAGTACACGCGCTTCCGCTTCGGCTGGCGCGTCAACGGTGAAAATGTTGAAAAGCTTTACAGTAACGGCACGTTGTCGAATTTCCGTGACGACAAGATCCCGCGGCTGTTAAGCGGCAATCTGAATTACCTTTGGTATGAACTGGACGGCCAGCGCTATTATGTGGATCAGGACGATCTGGACGCCTCTCTCGCGCCGCTCCTGAATCCCGTAGAGATGGGTTGGAAGTACAGCAAAGTTCTCATTGCGTATCGCAATAACAACGGCGCCTATACCGGGAACCGCAACATGAGCGGCTTCATGGATATGGTGGAAAAGCTGAAAGCAGGGGAACTGCAGTGGCTGGATTTCTACGCGGACGGCATCCGCTATCGGGTGGACGTCAACCACATCGACGCCTCGCTTGCGCCGCTCAGGAATCTCGCCGGCATCACCGTCAAGGCCGACAACGACACCCGGCAGCTCCTGCTGGCGGGCGGCGTCAGTGCCAGCGCCAATATGGGCGCCGGCGCGGCTGTGACCACGCTTGTCTCCGACAAGACGGTGAAGGCGCTGGCCCGCGATCTCCAGGCCCGGGGCGACATCGCTGTCAAGGCCAGAAATCGCGATGACATGACCACCGTCGCCGTCAATGCCGGCATTTCCGGCAGCGCGGCGGTGTATGTGGGCGCGGCGGTACAGGTTCTCAGCACCGACGTACTGGCCCAGGTGGACGGCAGCGTCAAATCCCGGGACGCCGGCGTGTCCGTCCTCGCCGATAACGATACGAAGCTCCGGAGCATCGCCGGAGCCGTGGCAGGCAGCGGCAGCGCCGCCGTCTCGGCCGTGGGCGCGGTCACCGAATTCAGCGGCAGCACTCAGGCTCTCGTAAAGGAAGGCAGCACCGTTGCCGCCGGGCGCGACGTGAACGTCAAGGCTACCGCCAATAAGGAAATCAACATCTATTCCGCGGGCGTCGCCATCGGCGGCGGCGTGGGCGTCTCCGGAACGGCGAATGTGGTGGTTACCAAGGACACCACCGCCGCCGCAGTGGAAAAGGATACCGGCGTCAGAAGCAAGATCGGTTCGCTGAACATCGAGACCCAGAGCGATTACACACTCACCTCGGCCACCGCCGCCATCGCGGGCGGCAGCGTGGCTGTCGGTGTCAACGCGGTCGTCAGCGTCATGAAGAGTGCCAATACCGCTGAAATGGGCGGCAAGGCCCGTCTGGGCGGCGATCTGAACGTCAAAGCCAGCGGCAGCCGGGACGTGACCAATGCCGCGATCAACCTGGCCGCGGGCTCGGTCGGCGCGGGCGTCAATGTGATGGTGCTCGTGGCCGGTGAAAAGATGAGCCAGGACGCCGCCGATATGCTCACCTACGGCGACTCCAAGAGCAAGACCGATGCCAATAAGACCTTCGACCTTAAAAAGCTGATGGCCAAGAACGGTCTTGCACTGAGCTATACCGAGTACGAGCGTGACGCGAACGGCAACTATGTGCTGGACGAAAACGGCAACCGCAAGGTCAAGAAGACCGCCGCGGTCAATACCGGCGCGCTGAGCGACGATATCTCCGGCAACGGCCACTACGAGAGCCGGCAGTCCGTCGGCGGAAAGAGCGGCAGCGGCGATAAGAAGCAGGGCACCTTTGACGGGGCCTCCGGCTATCGCAGCGGCGACTTCGACAGCGACAGCTACAACGACAAGGGCGAGACCCAGCGCGGCGAAAACATGACTGCCAGCGACACGAAGGATATCGCTAACGCCAAGATCATCAACACTTATGAGAAGGTCGCCTCCACCGATGCGGTGCTGGCCACCATTACCGAGAACGCCGTGATCGCCAAGGTGCAGAATGTGTCCGTCACCGCCACGCAGCCCGTCACCGTCGATCTCTTCGGCGTGTCGGCCTCCGGCGGCGCCGTGGGCGTGGGCGTGACCACTGCGGTGGCCATGCTGCACAGCAATGTGTTTGCCTCGAGCCTGGGCGACATCCAGAACGCCACGGGCAGCGTGAGCGTCACCGCCGAATCCAAGGCTGGCGGCACCGTGTCCGATCAGTCCAGCGCCCTCAAGAAGGTGCTGTCTGATATCGATCCCGAGCGCGGCGGCATCCGCGTCATCGGCGCCAGTATGGCGGCCGGTGAAGTCGGCGTGGCGGTCGGCGCGGCCGTGCTGCTCACCGACAACGTGACGCGCGCAAGCCTCGGCGGCAACGTGAACGCCGCGGGCGCTGTCAATGTAAAGGCCCTCCATGACTACGGCCATGTGACCGCTGCCGTGGGTACGCTCAGCGGCGGCGTGGCGGCCGTCAGCGCCTCCGTGGCCGTCGCCCAGACCGAGGGCGAGGTCATGGCGAAGATCAACGACAAGGCGACCGTCACCGCGAGCGGCGACGTGTGCGTCAGCACCGAATCCAACGTGAATGCCAGCGCCTACGCCGCCACGGCGGGAGCGGGTCTGGTGTCCGTGAACGCGGGCGTAGCCCTTGCCATCAACCGCCTCACGCAGATCACCGGCATCGGTGACGGCGCGAGCGTCACGGGTAAAAACATCACTGTGACGGCGACCTCTGAAACCGGCGCGGACAGCGGCCTTCTCGGCGTGTCCGTCGGCGGTGTGGGCGTGGCCCTTGGGGCTGCGGTCTCGCAGGTCGACACCACGGTCGAAACCGAAGTGAAGAACGCCACGCTGACGGCGAAGGGCGGCACGGTGGAGGTCTCCAACCAGGTCTCCAGCACCGCGATCCCCCGGGCCATCTCCTTGGCGGGCGGCGGCGTGGCCGCGGGCGGCAACGTCCTCCTGGCCTTCAATAACTCCCGGAGCAACGCCAGAGTGACGGGCAGCACCGTCACGGCGGATACCTTCAACCTGGCCGCCGATCTCGAGGCCGAGGCCAGCTCCACGCTGACCGCCGCGCAGGCGGGCCTGCTCACCGTGGGTCTCAGCGTGAACTATGCCGACCTTCAGGCCTATAACCGGGCCATGCTGAAGGACAGCACCGTGACCGCGAAGACCGTGACGGTCCAGACCGGCCGCAATGACCGCAATACCACCACGGCCAGGGCCGAGACCACCGCCGGCAACGCTGGCGCGATCTCTGTCGGCATGAACGCGGCCATCGCCCGCAACCACAGCCGCAGCTATGCGGTGGTGGACGGCGGCAGCATCACCGGCAACACGGGCATCACGGTGAACAGCAACCACAAGCCGACGGCCACGGCCAAGATCCAGGGCGTCAGCATCAGCGGCATCTCCGTGGCGGGCAACACCGTGGTGGCCCTCAACGACGCCGAGACTCGCGTGAGCGTCAGACTCGATACGCTCGAGACCGGCGACGCGGCCTTCACCGTCAGCCACGACGCCGAGACCACCGGCGACGTGACTCTGGGCGGCGGCGCCATGCTGGAGGTCCGTACCAGCGTAGCCGCGGCCTATGGCCGCTCGGTCGGCGCGGTGGATGCAAACATCGGCACACTCACCGCCGGCAAGCTCACCGCCAGAACCGATGCGAAGAGCACAACGAAATCCACGGTCTCGAACCGGTCTGACTTCAGCGCCATCGCCGCCACCGCCGTGGCTGGCGTGGCCTACAGCCAGGACATGTTTGATACCAGGGTGCAGATCGGCAAGAGCAGTACTGTCTCCGGCGATATCCAGGTGCTGGACAACTACGACGTCAGCACCGAGGCCGAGGTGAACCCGTCCGCGGGCGGTCTTGACACGGGGCTTGCCAAGGTGAAAGTCAACGTGGCCACCGCTCGCAGCACGGCCTATGCCGGCGCGGATCTGATCCTTGGCGACGGCAGCAGTCTTGCCGAGGTCAAGGCGCAGAACGTCACCGTCAAGACCGAGGGCAGCGCCGCCGCCAAGGCCGACATCCTGCCCACCGAGATCACCATCGCCGCGGCGTCCCTGGGCGCCAACGTGGCGAAGGCCGATCTCTCCGTCACGCAGGAGGCCCATATCCACCTAAAGAGCGCAGCGCTCACCGCCTCCGGCAATGTGGATGTGCGCTCGAATCCCGCCGCGGCCAAGGCCGAGGCCACGCTTGGCAACCCCGGCGCGAAGAGCGGCGGCGTAACGCTTAGCCTTCTGAACCTGGATCTCAGCTTCGTCCACGCCAGGGAGAACCTGACCAGCACGGCGGGGATCCTCGGCGAGATGGTGGAAACCCGCCGGCCGATGAGTATCGATGATCCCGAGCTTGAAAAATTCCAGGGCCAGAATATTACAATCCGTGGCATTTGGATCGGTGACGGCAGCCAAAGGACTTATAAGTTACCTTTCGCCTTTTTCAGCTCATACTATGATTCGTACAAAGAGTCATTGAAAGATCTCGAGTATCTGGACGGCGATACATGGAAGCCTTTTGAAAAGATCGAAGAGGTCAATTCGGTTGTCAACGCCGCGAATGTGACGGTGCTCAGTATGGGCCATCATGTGGAGCAGAGGGAGACATGGAGGTGGGTTGAGATCACGAGATACAACGTCTGGGACCGCTCCAAGCTGCCCAGCGATCTCAATGCGCCGCGCTATGAGGATATGCTCGTCGGAAAGTACGATGAGGAGGAATTTTCAAAGTACGACTTCAGCGATACCGGCAAGTACCTGGTGGAGAAAACAACTAACCAAATACCAGAGTACTACATTGTGGATGTGAATATTTCGGAGCAGACCCTCGCCTCCGCCAGCAGCACGGGATCCCTGAACGTGGGCCTTATGTCTCTCGGCAACCTTGAAGCCAAGGCTATCGCCAGCGACAGCTTCAACACCGTCCTGAAGGGCGTGACCATCAACGCCAGCGGCGATGCGGAAATCCGGGCCCAGGCCAACACTGTTTCCCGGGCTTACGGGGCGGCCCCCGGCGGCTTCCAGCTCATCAACGGCGGTATCTCCAATACCTACGCCAACATCGGCTCTGCGAGCGATCGCAACAGCGTCAATGTTCTGGTGGATGACGGCGTAAAGCTGACGGCTAATAGTGTCAAAATTGAGGGATATCACTATACAGATGTGAAATCCACGATGGAGAAGAAAACCAACTATTCCGTGGCGGAGCTCGGGTCCTCCAGGCAGCCCACCGAGACATGGCTGGAAACCAACGTGATCCTGGGCAAGAACGTGGAGATCACAGCGTATAAGTCCAATCTGACGATCACCGGCGAATCCACCACCAAGGCTTATTCCTGGGTGGACAATGAGAACACCGGCCTGCTCCTCAATGTGAATACCATGAAGGGCGAGAACAGGCTGGACGAGATCATGAACGTGTGCGTCGGCGATTACAGCAAGCTGAAGTATTTCGATAGTGACCGGGGCGTGTCCATCTACGCCCACACCGGCACCGATATGACCGCGGGCAGCGTTTATAACGGCAGCTTTTCCGTGTTTGACGCGGCCTCTGCCACGGCGAACAACAGCCTGAACCGGGTTCAGAATCTGCTGCTCGGCAGGGGTGTGGAGATATCCTCCGAGGGCTGGGTGTCACTGGGAAATGTCATGGGCTCTGTGGATGATACCTATACCTACGTGTATATGAAGTCCGGCTCCTCTTTGGTCAATTGGGCCAATACAGACGCTGAGACCGACGTCACCATGAAGGGCTGCCTGGATATCGGCCCCGCGGTAAAGATCACCGCCAATGATAGAGTGTATATCGCAGCTCCTTTGCTTATGGATTACAAGAATGAATCCAACCTCTACGCCAACGAGGGTCTGAGCCTGGAGACCGAGCCGGTGGCTAACGGGAACCTGAATGTCAACGTTGAGAACTATATCAATCTGAATGTGGGCAATGCCGGTGATGCCAACCGTGTCAAGCTTACCTCCAAAGAGAGCTCGGTGTATGTGCGCGCTGTGCGGGAAGGTACAGCCAATACAAAGGATCTGTATACCTACAGCATCGCCTCGGCGGCCGGTGTCTTCGGCGGCGTTTACTCCTGGGCCAATACCTTGGCCAATATCAAAGCCGTGATCACTGTGGACAATACAGAGTTTGTCAACAAGCTGGGAACCGAACTGACCGCGGACCTCGGCAATTTCGGCATTTACGACCGATCCGCCGCCGGCCTCTCCGGCGCGGGCTGGGAATCTCCCACAGCAAAGATCAACGGCACTCTTGTCGCGAACATCCTTACCACGCTGGGGAAGAGCAGCGTCTCCGGCGGCAACAAATTCACCCATGTAGCCAGGAATACCGGTCATCTCGAGTTCGGGGTGAGCGCCTTCGGCTGGAAAAGCAGCATTGGCAACCGGGATCTGCAGAACAATCTCGGCTTGAACACCTACTGCGTCTTCTGTGCGTATGATGACCGCAGAGGGACTGTATCGAAAGGGACCATCAGCGGCTCCTTCAGCAAGGCGCTGGCCGCTGTCAACGAAATCAGCCGCATGGTCAACGGCCTCGATCCGATCACCAAGGCGCGTTACGGCGAAGAGGACGATCAGGTCGCCTCCGGCATCTATGTGCTGGACATCAGCTCCCTGCTGGAAAAGGACGTGCGCCTGACGGGCGATCAGCTCAACGGCTGCCGTCTCTGGACCGACGCGCTGACCCAGCACGACGTGACCCTGCTGCCGAACGCCACACGTCTCTATACCAACGCGGCGGGGCGGATCGAATATGTGTCCGAGGTCCTGCAGGGCGACGTGCTCGGCAACGGCGAGGTACACAAGATCGATGTGATCACCGCGCTGACCGGCTATGCCTTCTCGCACCCGACCGTACCCATCGGCTCCAGCGGCTCGCTGGAGATGGACACCGGCATCCTGACAGTCCCCGCGCAGGCGGACTTCGAGCTCTACCTGAACGAGGTCTCCGGCGCATGGCTGATCGGACGGATCAATTCCGGCTTTATCCGCCGTCTTGACGCGGATCAGGACGCCATCAACCGTTTCGCCCGCGGGGCGGGCGAACTGCCCGAGGGCGAACTCGTCGAGGGGCTGACCCCGGACGGCGAGCGCGACGGCTGGCACATCTACTGGCTGGCTGACACCCCCGAGACCGCCGCGAGCGACGACCAGGTGCTGATCTTCCTGCTGTACAATGAACAGACGGACGAGATCGACGCCTATCGCACCAGCCGGCGCAGGATCGCAAACGGCGAGCAGCCTGTGGACGTTTCGGTTTACTTCTATCGCGACAGCCGGAGCGACCGCATGGGCATCGAGCGCTATAACGTGGTGTTCTTCGACACGGCCGAGGGCGACGAGAGCCTTGCCGTGCTCGTGACCGACCTGCCCGAGGAGCGTGAGATGGATATGCCGATGGCGCTGGAGATCGTACTGCGCGGTTTCAACCTCAGCGCGGATCTGCCCGCCTACAGCCTGACCGGACACTTCTTCGTCATGCTGGACGGCTCGGACGGCTTTGTCAGCGTGTTCGACGGCTTCTACGAGGCGAGCTCGGACGGCGATACCTTCGAGAGCGACTATACCCGCATCGAGGGCATCCGCGAAGGGAAGCCGGTGGTCACCATCAAGGCGGGACAGGCCATCTGGCCGGAGTGGACCGGCGAGGATACCGCCGAGAATATCGCGGGCAACCGGTTTGTCGCAGTTGACGGCGTCTGGTTTTCCGCAGACGGCGCGCCGGCGCTTGCCGCCGCGTAAGCCCACGCCCAAGCAAAAAAGGGAGCCGCTTTTCGGGCGGCTTCCTTTTGGGTTTCTATTGATCATAAGTGAATCGCATGAGGTAGAAACTGTCATGGGGCTGTGAAAAAAGTCCCGTATTGCCGTAGGGGCGGCTATTAGCCGCCCGCGCGGTACAATTTGTAATATTTATGAATAAGTTGGGCAATTTCGAACAATGATGCGAATTTGCCCAACATTTTACGTGAAATATACATTTCTGTGCGCGGGCG